>QKCC01000306.1 GCA_003245835.1 Spirochaetales bacterium
CACCTGCTCAGAATGCTCGAGACGGCACGCGACTACGGCCGCAAACAGGGCTTCAAGGGCAACTTCATGATCGAGCCCAAACCGATGGAGCCGACAAAGCACCAGTATGACTATGATACAGAGACTGTTGTGGCTTTCCTCAAGACAAACGGGCTTGATAAGGATTTCAGGGTAAATATAGAAAACAACCATGCAACCCTCGCCGGGCACACCTTCTGGCACGACCTCCAGGTTGCTGTCGACGCCGGCCTGCTTGGAAGCATCGATGCAAACCAGGGTGACTACCAGAACGGCTGGGACACTGACCAGTTCCCGACCAACGTATATGAAACCACCCGTGCAATGATGGTTGTTCTTCAGAACGGAGGACTCGGCAAGGGCGGACTGAATTTTGACGCCAAGCGCAGACGAAACTCCACCGATCCGGAAGATCTGTTCATTGCACATATCGGCGGTATGGATGCTTTCGCACTCGGACTCGTTGCTGCCGATAAAATCATGAACGGCGGACCGATACCGGCAATGCTTAAAGACCGCTATGCTTCCTTTGATTCAGGAAAGGGTGCTGATTTCGAGGCGGGCAAGTACAGCCTCGAGGATCTCAGAAATATCGCAGCCGAAACTGCCGAACCCAAAACAATCAGCGGCAAGCAGGAACTCTACGAGAACCTGGTTAATTCCGCCATCTACGGAAAATAATCAGGGCTTTTCATCCATCATTTACAGCTATGCGGGGATTGTGATTAAGTTCACGGTCCCCGTTTTTTATTTCAGGTTTCTGTTGTAAAAATCGAGACAGGCTTTGATGATTTTTTCGGTATCAGCACCCGCCGAGAGTGCGTCAAAACCGTGGCCCCCTGTCGGATGCTCATAGAATTCATAAGTCAGACCGGCATCTTTACATTTTTTGGCAAAGTCCCTGGCGGTCTTGTTTATTCCTGCGCTATCAGAGGCTCCGATTGCAATAAAATACGGTACATGATGAAGATTGTCGAAGCTGTATGCCCCGCCGGTTTTCAGCACGGGAGCGAAGAACGCGGAGCATCGGATACCGCTTAAATATTCGTTATCGGATGCAAGAAACTGAATGACTACAGACGGATTTGCCGAGATGGACCATAAGCCTATTTTTTCGGCAGATATGCCGAGCGATTTCTTATTTTCGTTCAGAAATGAGATTACTGCCTGAAGCTGATTTGAAGGACTTTCGGTATCATATTTAACAACTGCGTACCCTTCAGCTGCAAGAAGGTGGGCCCATGAAAGATCATATTCCTGAGTCAGCACAGATCTTCCGTATACGGCAAAGTCTTCGGAACTTTTAAAGCTTCGGGCAATGATTATAACGGGAAGATCCTTCGCCGATTCATGTGCTGAAGGGTAATAAATATCGATTATTGCCCCGTCTTCCAATCCGGTTCTGCATACCTCAATCGTCCCGGCAGGGGGCAGGGGATACGCAATCTTATTCCAGTATGTGCTCCCTCCCATCGCGGAGGTTTCACTATACCATTCGTCAAGCGGTTTTACAGTCTCAAATTCGTACGGATTTTGTACGCAGGCAGCCAGTAATGCCGACATCATGACTGTTAAAAGAATTTTTTTCATATTCTGCTTCTCCAGTATTGGTCTTATACTGTTGAAAAACGTGCTGAGGGTGCCGGTGAGGAATTTAATTACAGACGCTTAATTTTATCACGGGTGCGGGCTGTCGGGCAATTACTGATTACGGCTGTTTATTTCATTTAATTTGATCGAGATTTTGATGAAGGCATTCACAATCTGCGGGTCAAAATGGCTCCCGCTGCTGTCGGCTATCATTTCAAGGACTTTGTCGTGCGGAATCTTTTCCTTGTAAGGGCGTTTTGAAACGAGTGCATCGTAGACATCCGCAAGCGCTATTATTCTTGCCGAAAGCGGAATCTCTTCACCCCTCAGCCCCGCCGGGTAGCCTGTTCCATCCCACCTTTCGTGATGATGTAGGGCTATCTCTTTCCCTAATGAGTAAAGCGAACGGCCGTTGATATTCTTTTCGATTTCTGAGATTACGTTGCCGCCGATTTCCGGATGCTGCTTGATAAGCTCGAACTCTTCTTTGGTAAGCGCTCCCGGTTTTAAAAGAATGGCATCCTGCACACCGACTTTGCCGATATCATGCAGAATTGATGATATTTTCAGGTCCTTGATGTATTCAGGCGTTATATACCTGCTGTATCCGGGGAGCCTGGCCAGTTCTTTTGCAAGAAGTTCCACGCAGATCTGAATCCGGTTAAGGTGGCTGCCGGTATCGTTGTCCCTGTACTCAGCCAGCTTCGCCAGGCCTATAATTGAAGCGTCCCTTGTTTCGAGAGAGCGTGAGACAACAGTTCTGAATCCCTTTATGAATATGGCATTTGCGATAACTATGACAAAATTAAGAATAACAAAGTTAATTCCCTTAACAAACCATACCTGACAGGTGATTTTAAACTCATCCCAATTAAATACACCGAACCGAAGCAGAAAGTAGATGGCTGCCGCAGCTGCTGTATTCAGCAGCAGTACTGCTACTGCTGCGGTATTTCCAAGCAGAAGCGCAACAAGAATTGTCGCGGTAAAAAGCCAGACCTCACCGGCTCCCCGCGGTCCGAGCATGAATATAAGAAACAAGCCGACAATGTAATACAAAATTGAAATTGAGACAGCCCGGCGTTTATACCCGATCCGTTTAACAAAGGTCAGGAAGATACAGAACAGGTACAGAATCGAGCTGAGGATAACCAGGGAATAATAGCCCTCTCGGATCGAGAGGATAACGCTGGGAATATATGTAAACAGGCCGAACACAGCGAACAGATAAAGGACTGTATTGCAGATCTGTTCCCTCCAGTAAAGCATATCATACTCGATTCGGCTATGCGCATCACTGAACAGGAGATCATGGATGTATTTTATTTTAAACAAAATAATCTCTTGTTCTGCAATGTTTTAAAATAATTATGGTCATATTTCAGGTTAGTAAAATATGATCGTGAAATCAAGTGCAGGCATGAAACTTGTAAAACGGTTTTTTCTTCAACATTGTTTTCAGAATCTGTTAAGAGATTTTTTCAGATTCCGATATTTAAAGCGTATAGCCGGCTGCTGATCAAAAATCATGCAGCGGCAGCATCGGGAGGAGAAAATGCTTAGAGGCATATACACCGGGGCAAGCGGAATGCAGGCCCAGATTCATCAGATGGACGCAATTTCGAACAACCTGGCCAATGTAGACACAACAGGCTATAAAAAAGATACCTCAGTACAGAAAGCGTTCCCCCAGATGCTGATTCGAAGAATGAACGACGAAGTCTATAAGTTCCCTTTCGGTTCCGTGGACACAACGCCAGTTGTCGGTAAACTCGGCAGCGGTGTCGAGCTGAACGAAATCTACACACAGTTTGATCAGGGTTCGCTCAAAGAGACCGGCAACCCCTTTGACATCGCACTCGACGGCAAGGGTTTCTTTACCATAGATACACCGATGGGAGAACGATACACCAGAAACGGTACATTCATGATTGATGACAACGGTCTGCTTGTAACAAAGGAAGGCCTGCCCGTTGAAGGTGAAAACGGAAAAATCTATCTTAAACTGAATAATTTCGTGATTGATAAACAGGGCCGTGTCTACCAGAACGCTGATTTCGCGGAAGATCCGAAGCGTCTTGTTTCAATGAAAGAGAACGACTGGGCAAACCTTGAGCTTGTCGACACTCTTAAAATAGTTGATTTCACAAGGGACCGCTACCTGAAAAAGCAGGGAAGTTCAATGTGGACGGCTACTGATGAATCGGGTGCTCCGAAAAATGTTGCGCTTGGATCATCAACAAAGACCATTCAGGGTTTTCTTGAAAAGGCAAATGTGAACCCGGTTACCGAGATGGTAGCAATGATATCGGTAAACAGGGCATACGAAGCAAACCAGAAGGTAATATCGACTCAGGACCAGATGACAGACAAGCTTATAAACCAGGCCGTAAGGGTATAGGGGTAAACAATTATGATGAGATCGCTTTATACAGCAGCTTCCGGAATGACGGGCCAGCAGTACAATATTGATACAATATCGAACAACCTTTCAAACGTAAACACAACGGGTTTCAAGCAGAACCGGGTCGATTTTGAAGACCTGCTGTACCAGACAACAAGAACAGCGGGTACCCCTGCAACGGAACTTACCGTAACTCCGGTCGGCGTTCAGGTCGGTCACGGAGTAAAGGTTGCTGCGACCCAGAAAATGTATACACAGGGCGCGCTGCAGAATACCGGCAATGTTTCGGACCTTGCAATTCAGGGTGAAGGCTTCATGCGCGTCATGCTCATAGACGGTACCTATGGCTACACACGTGACGGCGCCTTAAAAATAGATTCCAACGGTCAGGTAGTCACTTCACAGGGCTACAGGCTCATGCCCGAAGTTGTTCTGCCGGAAGGTTTCGTGCGTGATTCGCTTACAATCTCACAGGACGGCCGGATTACAGTAAAAATTGCAGGAAACGATGACCCCGTTCAGGTAGGCCAGATGCAGCTTTTCCGTTTTGTAAACCCCGCCGGTCTGAATGCCATAGGTGAAAACCTCCTGAAAGTAACTAATGCTTCCGGGGACCCCATCGGCGGCAGACCTGGCTTTGACGGTATGGGTACAGTTCAGCATAAATTTCTTGAAATGTCGAATGTTTCGGTTGTTCAGGAAATGGTCAACATGATTGTCGCACAGAGGGCCTACGAACTCAATTCAAAGGCGATTCAGACTTCTGATTCAATGCTTCAGATTGCAAACAACCTTAAAAGATAGGGCGGGGCGGTAAAAAATGGCAGTAACTGATGCGGCAAGTCTGCAGTATAACAATGCAATGCTGAATTCTTCTATAAATACAGTCAAATCCGGACGAATGTCTGAAGCCGAGGCCCAGAAGCTGAAGGACGCCTGCCGGGATTTTGAAGCACTGTTCATAAAGCAGATGCTCGATACAATGAGAAAAACAGTCAATAAATCCGGCATGATGGACGGGGGTATGGCTGAAGATGTTTTTGAAGATATGCTGTACGATGAATATTCAAAAGATATGGCGGACCGCAGTAATTTCGGCATTGCGAAACTTATGTATAGTGAACTGTCGGGCAATCGATAAAAAAAGTTTAAATATTTTACAAAAATGTAACTAAAATACTGAAAAAATAAATCAATGTGGTATTTTTATTTAGTAACTATACATTTATATTAATTCCGATAGTATAAAAAAGTATACATTTAATCCTTAAAAAAAGTGGGCTTCTCTCTACATTTTATATAATTTCTTATATTATAAGCAATTAGTTATTTATTCACTATTTTTCTGATGTTTGGCATACAATTTGCATCTATATTCTGAGGTGATACTTATGACCAAGAGAACGGAAGTACAGGATAGTGCAATTAAATCTTATTTCAGACAAATTCAGAAATACCCTCTACTTGATTTCTCCGAAGAAATTGAACTTTCAAAAAGAATACAGGCTGGCGATGAAGCCGCCCAGAAGAAACTGGTAGAATCTAATCTGAGACTTGTAGTAAAGATTGCGAAACCCTATGTAAGCAAAGAAATGAGCTTTCTGGATGTGATTCAGGAAGGAAACCTCGGCCTTATGAAGGCTGCTGAAAAATACGATTTCAGGAAAAATGTCAGGTTTTCAACCTACGCAGCATGGTGGATAAGGCAGGCTATAGTAAGGGCAATTTCAAATAAAAGAAGACCGATAAGGCTTCCACACCGCAAAGAAGAGATTATCCGGAAGATCAAACAGGCTTATTATTCTTTAAGTCAGACCTATATGCGTGAGCCGACAATCAAAGAGATAGCCGAAGAACTCAAGATTAACGAAGCTGAGCTTGTAACAATTATGCAGATGAGCGGTGATATGATATCGCTTGACGCGGAAATAAATGAAGATTCAAGCACGCTCATTACGATGTTTGAAGATAAATCATTTGAACCGGCCGCAGCTGTTTTCAATAAATTTATGAGGGACGATACCCTCAAAACTATGGAGATTCTGGCTGAAAAAGAAAGAGAAATCCTGATGTACAGGTATTCTTTCTATGACGGTAAGAAGTATACCCTTAAAAAAATCGGCGACAAATTCGGTATTTCACCTGAGACTGTCAGGCAGATTGAGATGCGTGCTCTGAAAAAACTGAGCAAGGAATCCGAGAAACTTCGTGAATATGTCTATACCGGTTAAAACCGCGTTGACGAAAAGGGTTTTAAGTAATATTTTTTAAACAGTGAAGCCGAAAAGATCTGATAGAAGGGGTTTGAGTCTTGGCGGACTTGAACCCTATATTATTATAACAGGGATTATTATAATCCTGCTGATTATATTGCTGTTGTTTTTGAAGAAGCCCGGGAAGCAGGACATCCCGCCTGAACAATATGAAACCTACATTGAAGTGCCTGAAGAATCTCCGCAGAAGAGTCCTTCCGAAACAACAGTTTCTCCTCCAGCTGCGCCTGCCGCAATACCGTGGAAGCCGGAAGCTGAGGAAGTTCCTGAGCTTGTTTTTGTAATTGATGATGTAGGAAACAGCATCGAGCAGCTGAAACCCTTTCTGAAGCTGCCGTTTTCGATAACCTTCGCAATAATGCCGGATCGAAGGTACACCGCGGAATGCGCAGCTATGATAAAGGCAGCGGGAAAAGAATATATTCTTCATCAGCCGATGGAAGCTGTCGGCGGTGCAGATCCCGGCAAATCGGCAATCTATACCGGTATGGACGCTGAAGAAATACGTAAGATACTTCAGCATAATTTTGCGCAGCTTCCGCAGGCCTTAGGGCTGAATAACCATATGGGGTCGGCGGCAACGAGTGATCCTGAAGTTATGGATGCGGTTATGGAATACCTGAATGAAAATGATCTGTTTTTTCTTGACAGCTTAACAATATCAAATACCATGGGCAAAACGGCGGCTGAAAGCCGCCGGGTACCTTACCTGAAAAGGAATAGTATGTTTTTAGATAATGAGAATGACCAGAAAGCAATAATTGATGCCATTAATGAAGGAAGAAAGGTCGCCGAGAAAAGCGGCCATGCTGTTATGATTGGTCATGTGATGACGGGTGAGCTTGCTGATGTTCTTCTTCAGCTGTATCCGGGTTTTATAGAAGACGGATTTTCCCTGAAAGAAATCTCGGAACTGTTTATCGAGATGAATAACCCCGGCAGTAAAGAAGATTAATATGCTTGTTCTCGGAATTGAAAGTTCATGTGACGAATGCTCGGCTGCAGTTGTTGAGGACGGAAAAAGGATCCTCAGCAACAGGATCGCCACGCAGATTGATATTCACAAACCCTATGACGGCGTCGTTCCAGAAATAGCGTCAAGGACCCATACCGAATGGATCAAGGACGTAGTGGAAGGCGCTGTGAGCGATTCAGGTGCCGCACTCACAGACATTGACGGAATAGCAGTTACAAACCGGCCTGGGCTCATAGGTTCACTGATGGTCGGCCTGTCATACGCCAAGGGGCTTGCCTTCGCGTCGGATATACCTTTTACGGGCGTTGATCACATCCTCGCACATATGTATGCGGCACAGCTTGAATATGATATTGAGTATCCGTTTATAGGCCTTATTGTTTCAGGCGGTCATACAATAATCTCGGTCGTCAACGATTTTGATAATATTGAAGTTTTGGGTACGACCATAGATGACGCCTGCGGCGAGGCCTACGATAAGGTTGCAAAGTATTACGGCTTCGGATACCCGGGCGGTCTGATTATCGATAAGCTCGCTCAGAAGGGCGACGCCGACGCGTTCAGTTTTCCGGACCCGTCCCTGCATAAGGGTGAGCACCGTTATGATGTTTCTTATTCCGGGCTGAAAACCGCCGTTATAAACCAGCTTGACCAGTTTCATAATGCTGGGTACGAAAAGACGCCCGAGAATATAGCAGCCTCTTTTCAGAAGGCCGCCATCGAAATGCTTGCAAAAAGACTTTTTAAAGCTGTCGGTGATACCGGAATTACAAAGATAGTTGCGGGCGGCGGGGTCGCGGCTAACTCATACCTGAGAAGCCTGCTTTCTGAAAAAAACAACCTGAACGTCTATTTTCCGTCGATGCTATTATGTACCGACAACGCCGCAATGGTTGCCGGTATCGGTTATCATTACCTGATGCGCGGCGACCGCGCCGGCCTGGATCTGAATGCAGGTTCCAGGGTTGCCGGTTTTAAAAAGAACTATCCTTAGCATCTTTCAAAGTAGGTTACTTTTGAAAGAGTGCTCTGGAGTAATTTTAAAACTCACTGAGTTTTAAAATTACCTCCTTAAATAATCAGCTCTTGACCATTCCCAGCGGAAGCACCTGCCGGCCGTAGACTTCATTCAGAATAAGCGCTGCGGCTGTATAGAAAGCTGAACCGCCGCAGAAAATCCCTTCAAAACCGGCAATTGTCTTGATGACGGAACTTTCAGTCCAGTCACCGATTGCGAGCAGGAAGAAGAGGATTGTAAGGCTCAGGAAAATCACCTGGTGTGCCCTGCTGATTTTGAGCGTTCCGATGTACATGACGAGGGTAAAAATTCCCCAGACAAGCAGGTAAAATCCGGCATCAAGTGCACCCGCAGCCGCAGCATTTGTACCCGGCAGAAGCTTGAGTGCTACAAACGACAGCCAGAAACATCCGTACATGGAAAATGCAGTGGCGCCGAAGGTGTTGCCGACCTTCCATTCCTGAACACCGGCAATCACCTGTGCAATACCGCCTACGAAAATACCCATGCCTAGAACCATTGTTGAGAGCGGGTAAAAACCGGCGTTGTGAATATTCAGCAGGATTGTGGTCATACCGAACCCTAATAACCCAAGCGGAGCCGGGTTTCCATAATTCTGTGATGTTGACATAAATTCTCCTATTAATACTTGTATTTACAGCTGAGATACAGCTGATAAACAGAGTGAATTATAATACAGGATTTAAATATTTTTGAACAGCATTATAAATAGAGGTTTTAGTGATAAAAAAGGCATCCCGTGCTGCAGGATGCCTTCGATAATAAGATTTAGTACCGGGCGGCTGATCAGGCCTGGCCTGCTGAACCGAGTACGTTTTTGTTTTTGGCCATATAAATGGTTTTGAGTGAATCGCGTGCCGGGCTCAGGTACTGACGGGGATCGAAATGGTCCGGGTGTTCGGCCATGTACTTTCTGATAGCGGCGGTCATTGCGAGTCTTCCGTCGGAATCGATGTTGATTTTACAAACGGCTGACTTGGCTGCCTTTCTGAGCTGTTCCTCGGGTATTCCGACGGCGTCTTTCAGTGCTCCGCCGTTTGCGTTGATTATTGCGACCTGGTCCTGTGGAACTGAAGATGATCCGTGCAGAACGATCGGGAAGCCGGGAAGCTTTTTCTCTATTTCTTCGAGTATGTCGAACCGCAGCGGAGGCGGTATAAGAATGCCCTCGGCGTTTCTTGTGCACTGCTCGGGTTTGAACTTGTTAGCGCCGTGCGAGGTTCCGATCGAAATGGCCAATGAATCTACGCCGGTTTTTGAAACGAAGTCGATAACTTCTTCAGGCTGGGTATAGGTGGAATGCGCAGCGACTACATCGTCTTCTATTCCTGCAAGAACACCGAGCTCTCCCTCAACAGTTACATCATATTTATGTGCGTATTCAACCACTTTCCTGGTGAGAGCGATATTTTCTTCATACGGAAAATGACTGCCGTCGATCATAACAGAAGAAAAACCGTTGTCGATACATTCCTTGCAGATTTCGAAATCTGCGCCATGATCGAGATGAAGAACGATTGGAATGTCATAACCGAGCTCATGAGCATACTCAACGGCTCCCTTTGCCATGTTTCTGAGCAGAGTACCGTTTGCATACTTTCTTGCTCCGGCTGAAACCTGAAGGATAACAGGTGATTTGGTTTCAACACAGGCCTGAATTATTGCCTGCATCTGTTCCATATTATTAAAATTGTAGGCGGGAATTGCGAACCCGCCGGCTACAGCTTTGGCAAACATGTCTTTTGTGTTAACAAGGCCAAGTTCTTTATATGATGTCATCATAAGCTCCTTTTATGATAATGGTTGATATCAATCTAAGATTAATAACAGATGTTCATGATGTCAAGGCAAAGCGGAAAATATAGCACATTATCCCGAAGATCTTTAAAATGAAATTAAATAATAAATTATCACCGTAATCTTGAATAAATACTGCCAAGCGGGTAGCATCGGCTGTAGTGAAAAGTATATTTCGATCCGGTATCGCGCTATTATTCATATTATGCTCAGTCCCGGCTGTTTTCGCAGAGAAAACCGTCCTGATAACTGATCAGTACTGGAATGCTGTTCTTGAAAAGGAAACTGAAGGTTCTCTTTTTGTTAAGATAAGAATGCTGGCGGCTGAAATTCTTCCTTTTGTAAATGCTCCCGTTCCGTTAAGGATAGGCGGAACCAGGATTAAACGGATTGTTCTGCCTGCAGAACCGGCCGAAAGCCTTACACAGAGAATTATTTCAGCGCTCGAAACGTCTGAAGCCGGCAATATAATCTGTTCGCCGTTATTTCTGCCTTACGCGGATGACGCGGCGACTGAATTCCCAGACAGGCAGTTTTTTCTGACCGGCGATGATCCCGATTTTATCAGCAGCAGTGAAAACGCTGTTTATTTCAAAACAGACTATAAAACTGCGTATTCGGAAGCCGGCGCCTGGGCGGCGGGCCTGAATGAGCAGGTGTATGCCCTGTTTTTTACCGGTAATTCGCGCTACAGAACTGCATCGAAGGCTTTTCAGGACGGCTGGAAGGCGGCAGGTACCGGAAAAAAACTCAATACAAAGGAATTTAAAAGGCTTGAAGATGCGAATCCGGATTTTTTAAGCGCGTATGAGAGCCTTCTTTTAAAGGAACCGGCTGCTGCCGCGGTCTTTGCAGGACCCGTAAGCGGGAAAGTTATGGATAGTTTCGACGGTACCCCGACCAGAATTATTACCGAGCGTGCTTCATTATGGCCTGATACCGGTTATGACATCGCCGCATCGGTTGAATGCGGCCCTGTCATGATAATTTCAGTTATCGTAAAATCTATCAGCACCGAGAGTTACATGAAGGGCGGAGTAATAGAAGCTGCTTTTTTTTCCCGTGAGCAGGACTGAAAACAGAAAAAGATTTGACAAACATATTCGTAAGAAATATAATTCAAAATGTCTAGCATTTTGTGACTTTTGTACTTACATTAAGGAGTAAAAATAATGAAACAAGGTAGCGTCTTTTTCCTTTGTATTTTACTCGCCATTATTTTTGTAATTCCAGCGGCAGTCTTTGCCGATGAAGCTACGGAAAATCTGGTTTCAGTCGTTGTTGAAAGCTTCGATCCTGAAGACAGAACAAGCGATTGGCTTGTTACAGGCAGTAAATTCGTAACGGAAGGTTATCCAAAGCAGGTATACGCAAAAGCCTGGCCGGAAGCCCTCTGGGGACAACAATCTCAGCAGAACGACTATCAGGTTCTCGGTATAAATGCAAAATTTGACAGGCAGGGTTATAATAATATTCAGATTATTCCTGTAACGGATGCAGCTGCGGATAACCCTGAACATAACCCTATACCTCTAAGAGGCCGGGTCAAGAGCTTTGACTGCTGGGTCTGGGGTTCGCAGTATAATTTTGATATCGAAGTCCACCTTATGGATTATAACGGAATCGACTGGGTTCTTCCGCTCGGCAATCTGAAATATTCAGGCTGGAAAAATCTTGCAACCAATATTCCGACGTATATTCCGCAGGCTGTCAAATTTGTTCCTTTTTTCAAGCAGATGACTCTTCAGAAGCTTGTTATATGGACCCAGCCGCAGGAACCTGTAAATGAATTTTACATTTATCTTGATCAGCTTAAGATAGTTACGGATGTATTCGAATCACGGTTTGACGGCGATACGCTTACCTGGCCTGATAAGATGGATGAAATGTGGGGTAACCAATGAAAAGTATCAGAATGAAAACAGTAGTTATATTACTGATCGTTTTAACAGTTTCGGCTGCCGGGGTTTTTGCACAGTCTTCTGTACGTGAGGTCGGAACACCTGATCCTACGCAGATCGGTATAGATACCGCCCAGCAGGAACTTCGTGAGATTTCTATCTCCAAATTTGAAGATGCAGGCATGTGGTACAGTACAATGCCCAGAGATGCTGGAATTACATCGGTAAGAAAGATTGAAGGTTCGCCGCTCGATAAGGAACCCCTTGAGGGTGAGGCGGAAGCTGGTCTTCAGGAACCCGATAACTATGTTCTCGGCGCCAAGGTCAGTTTTTATAAGAGATCAGTTACTTCCTTCGACGTTAAACCGTCCAATCCGCTTCCGGTAGAGGGCATCTGTAAAACAGTTTCAGTATGGGTCATCGGCAGGAATACCAAACACACGCTCAGCCTGCTGATTAAGGACCAGTTCGGCCACAAGGCCCGGATTACTATGGGTTCACTGAATTTTGCAGGCTGGAAAAAGATGACTGTAGCAATACCTACAAATATTGTGCAGAAAGACTACCATTATAATAATAAGATGGGAATCGAGATTATCGGTTTTACAATCGACTGTGATCCGGAAGAAACATACGGCTCATACTACATTTATTTCGACGACCTCAGAGCAACAACCGATCTTTTCTCTGAAAACAACAGAGACGTAGATGACATTGCAGATGTCTGGTAAAATTAATGTTTAAGAACATTTCAGGGTTCCTTCAGCGAAGGAACCCTTTTTTTATTTTACTGATTATAGCTATTTTCGCTGCCGGAAGGCTGTATTCAGATGACGATACCCCTGCCGATGATGCGGTCCTTTTCTCGTTCGGCAATACAGCGACTCTGAAAATTACGGAAAGATCAAATGTACGGGTCTATGAGAACAAGGCGTACAAGGGGCTTACCTATAATGAAACGCGAACCGTGCTGAAGAATGAGGGGTTTGACGACGGTTATTCCATATATGCCGGTAACTACTATGTGTACGAAGCCTCCAAAAACGATACAAGGCTGATTTCAAACCCGGTTGATCTGAATGAGTATATAGAGATAGGAATAAGCGACAGAGGCGTGTACAGACTGCCTGAAACTGAAAGTGTTCCTGTGCTGCAGAGCTTTCCTGTGTTTCCTGATAAAGAGATCAGTCCGGGTGATAAATGGCGCGACTACGGCGTCAGAATTGTCGATCCAACCGGTGAAGGCAGGTATACAAGGGTTAAATTTTACTGTGAATACAGGTATGAAGGTATTCAGGAAAGCAGTACGGGGCCCAGGCACGTAATTAATGCCCAATACGCACTAAGGTATAAACCCGGTGACACGTCCATAAATGACCCGAACCTTAAACAGATAAGCGGAAGACATGTAATTAATATCTATATAGACGATGATGATTTTGCGTCAATTTTTATACGCGACAAACTTGATGAACAGTATATCTATAATGACGGGACGGTTGCAGAGCATTCAGGTTTTATCCTGACATGGTATGATGACATTGCCGGAATAGACCGCGGCAGGCTGGCCGAGGATACCGCTGAACGGCTGAAAAATGAAAAAATTGAAGATGTTGAGGTTATTGAAAAACCGGAGGGTGTTGCACTCAGCATTAATAATCTTCATTTTATTCCTGATTCTGATGTGCTGCTTCCTGAGGATGAAGGACGAATAAATAGCCTGTATGCAGTTCTAAAGGACGCGGCACCGTCCAAAGTATTGGTTGTCGGTCATACTGCAGATGTGGGTACAAAGGACAGTCAGTATAAACTGTCACGGGAGAGGGCTTTGGCGGTTATAAATAAACTAACAAACCTTGGAATGGCCCCGTCCGTATTCATTTATGAAGGCCGCGGAGGCGACGAGCCGGTTGCAGACAACTCTACTGAGGAAGGAAGGGCCCGAAACAGGAGGGTCGAGCTGATAATCCTTGATGACTGAGGCTGAAATTTCAGAGCCGAAAAAGCCTTCTGAAATTTTCATTTACAGCGGTAATAAGGCTGTTTACCGGAATCCCGCGTAATTCCGACACAAAATCATAGGTATACCCTATGTAACCTGAATGGTTTTTTCTGCCTCGTACTTTCTGCGGACTCAGGTAGGGTGCGTCGGTCTCAAGCAGCAGCCTGTCCAGCGGCACCTGCGCTGCCGCAGCCTGAATCTGTTCGGCGTTTTTATAGGTGACGTTTCCGGCAAAGGATATGTAAAAACCCATCTCGACAAATTTAATGGCGGCAGAGGGTGAATAAGAAAAGCAGTGGATTATGCCGCCGTTTTCGGGAGGGCAGTCGGAAAGGAGTTCGATTGTTTCATTCTCCGCATCGCGGCTGTGAATGACTATCGGTTTGCCGAAATTGTCCGCAATTTTGATCTGCCTTTTTACCAGCACCGCCTGGAGCTCATAAGGACCGTAGTTATGGTAGAAATCGAGTCCCATTTCACCCACTGCTATCGCCTTTTTGTCGGCCGACAGGGTCTGTTCGAGCAGCCGGAGCAGTTCGTCAATATTTTCAGCCGTACAGTCCGAGGGGTAATAGCCGTGCGAGGTATACAGTCCGTCTAATTCGGCTGCAAAATTAATTCGTTCTTCAAAATTATCAGGATTGATCCCGATGTCAACTGCAAACTCCAGCCCGTTCTCAAAGCAATGACTGATTATGGAGCGGTAGTCCATTCCGTTCTTTTTCATGTGAAAAAGATGGGTATGGGAGTCAAGCATTCCTTCGGAAAGATTGATTTTTTTCAGGTCGTCATTCAGCATTCAGGCGGTTTCTTCCCTTAAAAATGAGATAAATTTCTCGGACAGGTCAGGATCGAACTGGGTACCGCTGTTTCGCCTTATTTCATCCAGCGCAGAGTCTCCGGATACCGCGCCGTGATATTTCGTCCCGTTGGTTATAAGATCAAAACTGTCGGTCAGAGCAAAAATACGGCTTAGCAGCGGAATCTCACGCTCTTTCAGTCCGGAAGGATACCCGGCACCGTCCCATCTTTCATGATGATAGAGTATCAGGTCTGCAATGTAGGAATAGTCGGGGATTGCCCTTGCAATGCGGAATCCTATTATGGGGTGCTGTTTTATTTCCGCGTACTGTTCTGAAGACAAAGCACCGCTGCTTGAAAGGATCTTGTCCGAAACACGGATATTCCCAATGTCATGAAGTTTTGCAAGCTGCTTTATTTTAACGATTTCTTCCGACGAAAGGTTCAGAAACCTCGAGAATCGTTCGGTGAGCGACACAAGCCTGTCGAGGTGTTCTTCATTCTCGAAGCCCTGCTTTTTCATTGAATTAATTATATCGTTAATCAAAGTCTCGAGGTGCTGACTGCGGTACTCGAGTTTCATTTTGTACATCCGCTCGTCTGCAAGTTTGATTATATCCTGAAGATCAACGGAACCGTCGGAACGTTCGGCACATCCGATCGAGACGCTGGGACGCGCAAAAATATCATCATAGCTGCTGTTCCTGCAGGCGTTAATTATTCTTTCAGATAATTTCTCCGCCTTTGAGATCGGGCTGTTCGGCAGGATGATGGAAAATTCATCGCCGCCGGTCCTTGCAATTACATCGCTTTTTCTGCAGTTGGAAGAAAGAATATCGGCGACGGCTTTAAGAAGTTTGTCGCCGTAGTGGTGACCGAATGCATCATTTGTGAGCTTCAGGCAGTTTACATCTATTATAAGGATTGATGTAGGCAGCGATTGTCTCGACTGTTCAATTCGGTTGAGTTCCTCATCGAAATAAGCCCGGTTGTACAGCCCCGTCAGCTGATCGTGAAAACTTTTCTGCAGTATCTGCCGCTCACGTGATTTCTGATTGCTGATATCACGAAAAATGCAGACATTTTCGTTCTGATCAATCCTGATGAGTCTGCACTCGTAGTAGATATCGGGATTATCCGGTGATGCAGGATATTCGAAAACACGGAAAGAACCAACATCACTCAGGGTTTCAGCATGCTTCAATATTTCGACGGCAATAGCCTCAGGAAGCAGTTTTGTCAGATGCTTGCCCTCAGGCTTGTCTTTAATTGCAAGAATCTGAAGGTCTGCGGACGGGTGATAATCAATGAAATTTCCCGAGTCATTGAAAATTATAAAAAGATCGGGAATAGCATCGAGCAGGGCCCTTGAACGTTTCTGACTGCGTTCAAGAGCCTTTTCAGCCTCTTTCCGCATTGTGATATCAAGTTCAATCTGAATAACGCCCTTCGGATTTCCGCTTTCGTCAAGTACAGGCTGGGCTGATACGAGTTTTGTAATTCCGTCGTCAAACGTGATTTCTTCTTTCCACGGCCATCCTGTCCGCAGGGTGGTTGAAACAGGACAGACTGCACAAGGCTTGTTTTTTCCATGCCAGACCTTGTAGCAGGGCTGCCCAATAATTTCAGTGATTGAAACATCCGGAGAAATACTCTTTAAGCCTGCAGTGTTGAGCCATTTGATATTATAATCAAGATCCAGATAGCATACCTGTTCAACAAGGCTGTTAAGGATTTGTTCCTTTTCGCGTTCAGACTCGTTTAATGATTCAAGGATGACCGAATTGAGAAATTCTTTCTTGCCGGCACCGTCGATATTATCAAGCATGTCCGAGGATTCAATCTTGCTGTTGAGGTCCTTAAGCTGCTGCCTTATTGCATTGAACCCGTCATGAAATGAAATAATTTTCATCAGTAAGTAATTTAATAAAATAATCCAAAAAAATCCATAGACTACCGTTTTATGAATAATAAAAATATTATTCATATGTGTGTTATCCTATTAACAGAGTTGTGATAGAGGTGTAATTGGATAATATTGTTTGTCGATCCAATAAAAAGGATGTATTATATTAAAAATCCTACATAGATGTAAGAAAATATTGCTATTCCTACGGAAATGTTGTAGAAAAGTAGCACTATTTTTCCGTGTTTACAGGAAATTTTATTTAATAGAAGAAAAGAAACTTGTAAATTTACTAAAATGTAAGAAAATATGATTTGGCATGTAATTTGCTGTATATGATACCAAATATAATGAAGGAGAAATGGATGGAGACTAACTTAAAGAGATCAGGACTGCTTTTACTCGTGATTGCAGTCATGATGATTCTTTCCGGAGGACTTCTGTTTGCAAGCGGTTCAAAGGAGGCAGGGCCGGCGAAAACACGGCTGAACGTAGGTTTTACCGCGGAGATGAGCCTTGAAACGACAATTCCGGATGAAAACTGGCAGTATCTTGAAATGGGCTGTGTATTCTGGCCTATCCTCTATGACCAGGTATGGATTCTTGGACCGGCAGGAGACGGATATGATGTAAAACCGATGCTTGCCGAAAGCTGGGAAGTCGAGGACGATATGAAGACCTGGACGTTCCATCTCAGAAAGGATGCGGTTTTCCATGACGGAACTCCGGTTACAGCCCAGGACCTTGCATTTACGCTTGAGTATCTGCCCAAGGCTGACTCTGCCTGGGACCTGGTAGACTTCATGTATACGGATTTTGAAGTAATCGATGATTATACATTCAAAGTCGTTATGGAGTACACCTTCGGTATGCCTTACCTTCCGCTTTACTGGCTGCCTGTACTTCCGAAGCATATTTGGGAAGATTACAAAGACGACATGCTTTCCTACGCGAATGAAGAATGCATTGGTTCAGGACCGTACAAGCTCAAAGAGTTCAAGCCCGGTCAGTATGTCTGGTTTGAAGCCAACGAAGATTACTGGGGCGGAAAACCCGGTGTAGACGAAATTATCTACAAGATCTACGGTTCACAGGATGCCATGACAATGGCGCTTGCCAACGGCGAGATTGATATGGTCGGTTATACCGGAATCAATCCGCTCAACGCAAAGGATTTTAAAGACAAGAAGGGCATGAAAGTCATGACTGCCCCTGATATGAATATCTACTGGATCAATTTTAACCTGCACCAGGAAAACGGTATTGCCGATCTCGAAGTCAGAAAAGCAATAATGCAGGCAATTGACGTCGACAGGATTATAAAGATGGCCTACGTAGGTTATGCAGTACCCTGCGACAGTTTTGTTTATCCTGAACTCGACTGGTATAATGACGATATTACCCGTTATCCGTTTGACACTGCAAAAGCAAAGGCAATTCTTGATGCTGCCGGTTATGTAGATACAGACGGCGACGGTATTCGAAATGAAATCAACGGCAGCGGAAACATGGATTACGAACTCATGGTTCCGTCCGACTGGACACCCGAAGTCAAGGCTGCGACCCTTGTGAAAGAGATGCTCGGTGAGGTCGGAATCGGTGTCGAACTCAAAGTTATTGACCTCGATACATATTATGATTTTGTATATACACCGGATGAAGATCAGTTTGATTTCTCATTCTCAACCGAAGGTCCCGGACCTAACGGAGAGTGGTTCTGGGATTTCTGCCGAAGCTGGGACAACGGAGGCGCAGGCTGGAATACAGCGTATTACAACAGCGCCGAATTTGATGCTGCAATGGACAGCATGCTGATGGCCACTTCGCTTGAAGAAAAGAACATGTACAGAAAGGAAATGCAGAAAATTATATCTGAAGATCTTCCGTATGGAATACTTCTGAGGCGCCAGATAATCGATCCTGTAAATACAAGGTTTACCGGCTATACATCTTCGATGGGCGGAATCTCCAACTGGGTTAACCCATGGACTTATTTCAATATTAAATCTGCAGAATAATTTTTCTGACATGGTATTTAATAATTGTTTCAGGAGTTGCATTTTAAAATCAGTTTGAGTTTTTATAACAAGGAACCGGCGGCAGTTTTGCCGCCGGTTCAGTAATACATTATGAGAGGTATCATGCATTGAACTTTAAATTTATTGTCAGGAAGATTCTGGCATCGCTGTTAACACTTCTGGCGATAACCTTTGTTAATTTTGCGATCTTCAGACTCGCACCGGGTGATCCTATCCGAATGATGTTTAAGGATCCGAGGGTTTCAATTGAAGATATTGAAGCGATGAAGGTGAAATTCGGGCTCGATAAACCGATCCCCGGCCAGTATGTCGATTATATGAAAAACCTTATGAAGGGAGATCTTGGAATTTCGTTTTGGCAGAAAAAACCTGTAGAGGAAGTTATTGCCGCAAGGATTCCGCGTACCCTGATTCTGATAGGAACGTCTCTTTTTCTTGCGGTGGTTATAGGCACAATTCTGGGAGCTATAGCCGGCTGGAAAGGGGGTTCCAAAACGGACTCGGCAATTATGGGTGTCTCGATGACGCTCTACTCGGTTCCGAGCTTCGCATTCGGTATTCTGCTTATGCTTGCGTTTGCCTACCACCTGGCGATATTTCCGCTGGGGGGAATCGAGACAGCAGCATCAGGTTTTACGGGAATCAGGAAGGTTTTGGATATTGCAAGACATATGGTTCTGCCTTCTTTCTCGATAGTTCTGTGGTATATAGGACAGTATATCCTGATAACACGGAGTTCGATGAAAGAAGTACTGAGCCAGCCGTTCATAATGACTGCCCGCTCAAAGGGTGTCCGGGAACACAAGATTCTGACACGCCATGCGCTGCGCAACGCGTTTCTTCCGCTTATAACAATAACAGGTGTTAATATTGCTTTCATGACCGGAGGTATAATCGAAGCCGAGACTGTATTTTCATGGCCCGGTCTGGGACGGCTTTTTTACGATGCCGTAATGAAACGTGATTATCCGCTGCTTCAGGGCTGCTTTCTGGTTTTTGCTATTGCTGTTGTTGTACTGAATTTTGCTGTCGATATGCTTTACAGCAGAGTTGACCCGCGGGTCAGAATTGGGGGGGAGTCTGTAAATGAAGGTTGAAAGTTACAAGCTGGAAAAAGCGCATGATTTTATATCAATGTTTTTTAATCACCGCATGGGAAGATGGGGGTTTGTAATATTCTGTCTCTTCATAGTAATGGCTGTTTTTGCACCGTTTTTAAGAACAACGTCGCCTGATGTATCCGGAACATTTGAACGGATTCTGATCAGTCCCGATAACGTTTCCTGGCTGGGTACTGATGATCTGGCCCGGGACGTCTGGAGCCAGGTCATATACGGCAGCCGTGTTTCGCTGATGATAGGTTTTGTTACGGCCATAATTACCGTAATTACGGGTACCTTTGTAGGTATTATTGCGGGGTTCAAGGGCGGAACTGTTGATGAAGTCCTGATGAGGGTTGTTGACTTCTTCATGATGCTTCCTCATCTGCCGCTGATGATCGTACTGGCCGCTGTTCTGGGCGCGAGTATCTGGAATATTGTAATTGTCATAAGCATTGTAAGCTGGCCTTCAACCGCACGTCTTGTAAGGTCACAGGTACTGTCGCTTAAGGAACGCCCGTTTGTCGAGGCTGCAAGATGTCTCGGTGCAGGCGATGTTACATTGATGATGAAGGAAATCCTTCCGAACGTTTTTCCTGTGATGTTTGCACAGGCTGTTCTTATGGTAACAGAAACAATATACGCGGAATCAGTTCTGAGCTTTCTTGGACTGGGTGATCCCACACGTATAAGCTGGGGCACCATGCTGCATTTCTGTTTTGAGTCGGGCGCAATGGCGAGGGCCCCATGGTGGGTTCTTCCTCCTATTGTCTGTATCGTTTCGCTTATAATAAGCTTCTCTTTTCTCGGATCATCGGTAACCGATATTCTGACTCCGGGATACAAAGAGAAGATGGGATATTAGGAGGTTACAGTGGCATTACTTGAAGTTAACAACCTCTGTGTCGATTATGAGATGAAACGCGGCACTGCCAGGGCGGTAAATGATGTAAGCTTTAAACTCGAGCAGGGTGAAACTCTCGGGCTTATCGGGGAATCCGGATGCGGCAAGACGACCACAGCCATGTCGCTGCTTGGTTTTGTTACGCCTCCGGGGCGAATATCAGGCGGTTCCGTAATTTTTAAGGGCAAGGACCTGCGAAGTTTCAGTAATGAACAGATGCGCAGGCTGCGCGGAGAATCGATATCGATTGTCAGGCAGGAAGCCCAGAACGCTCTGAATCCGGTACTCACTGTAGGCTCACAGATTGGTGAAGTCCTGAGGGAGCACGGGGTTAAAAATAACAGGGAAATTGAGGCCAGGGTAGACCAGCTGCTCGAGATGGTTGGAATCAGCCCGGAACGGAAAAAGAGCTATCCGTTTGAATTCAGCGGCGGAATGAGGCAGAGGGTTATGATCGCGCTTGCAGCGATTGCAGAGCCGGATTTAATGATTCTTGATGAGCCGATCACAGGACTTGACGTAATAGTTCAGCGCCAGCTTTTGAACCTGCTGTCTGATCTTCGGAAAAAGATGAACCTGACAGCGCTGCTGATTGCACATGACCTGTCTGTAATTGCAGAAATGTGCAGCAGGGTCGCGGTAATGTACGGCGGCTACATAGTTGAAGCGGCGGATGTTAAAACACTCTACGCGAATCCGATTCATCCGTACAGTAAGGCGCTTATCGAATCCTACCCGAGAATAAGGGGTGAAAAAAAGAAGCTCCGAAGTATTCCGGGCGCACCGCCGAGGCTTTTGACGCCTCCGGACGGATGTATGTTCGCAGACAGGTGTCCGCAGGCTATGGAGATCTGCAGGAAGGTAGTTCCCGAGCAGGTCCTCGCCGAAGGCAGATTGGTAAGATGTCATTTATACACCGGGGAGGCGGCACATGCAGCAGAATAATGAATCAGTGAATGACCTCGTCCTTAAGGTGAGGAATCTAAAAAAATATTTTCCGATTAAAAATAAAAAAGACGGCAAAAAAACCAAAACCCTGCTTAAGGCCGTTGATGATATCAGCTTCGATGTAGCAAGGGGTGAAATCCTCGGGTTTGTCGGTGAGTCAGGCTGCGGAAAATCGACGATGAGCAGGACAATTCTTCGTCTGATAACCCCGACCGGAGGTAAGGTTATTCATCATGGCGAAAACCTTGCTGAAATCTCATCGGAAGAAATGAGGAAAAAACGGAAAAGCATGCAGATGATTTTCCAGGATCCCTTCGGTTCGATAAACCCCAGAAGATCAGTATCAGAGACTATCAGAATGGTTCTGCGGATTCACAAGATGTGTGAAACAACAGCCGAGGAAGATGCAATTATCAGAAAAATCCTCGAAGAAGTCGGTCTTACCCCGGTAGAAACTTTCTGGGATAAATTCCCTGCAATGATGAGCGGCGGACAGCTTCAGCGGGTAAGTATGGCAAGGGTTCTGGTTCTTCAGCCTGATTTTATAATTGCCGACGAGCCGGTATCTATGCTTGACGTCTCCGTAAGAATAGGTGTTCTGGATCTGCTTCTTAAGATGCGCGAAATGCACAACATCTCATTCATATACATTACCCATGACCTTGCAACAGCACGTTATGTATGCGACAGGATCGCAATAATGTACATGGGACGAATCGTTGAAATCGGGCCGGCTGAAGAGATTCTTTCGAATCCATGTCATCCGTATACGAAGGCGCTGATTGCTGCCGTTCCGGAACCTGATCCGTTTATTGAAATAGAAGAACTTCCCATAAAGGAATTTACTTCCGGAATAAGCGGTGCTGAAGCCGCAGGGTGCAGGTTTTATCCGCGCTGTCCCCAGGGTATGGAGAAGTGCATGAAAGAAGTCCCGGATTTTACCGAAATCGGCGAAATTCACAAGGCGGCTTGTTTTGCGCTTGAGAGTGAATCCGCCTCTGTACTATAATGGGGCGATGAATCTAAATAAGCAGTTAAAAGAAGTTTTCGGTTACAAAAATTTTAAAGCTAACCAGGAAGAGATAATAAAGGCAATAATCGGCGGCAGGGATGTCTTTGCCGCTATGCCTACCGGAGGGGGAAAATCTCTCTGTTACCAGCTTCCTGCCGTAATACTTGAGGGTCTTACAATCGTTGTAAGCCCTCTTGTTGCATTAATGAAGGATCAGGTTGATGAGGCAGTCGAAAACGGAATCCCGGCTGCCTACATCAATTCGAGCCTGAGTGCAGAAGAAGCCCAGCGGGAATACTCACGACTCTTCAGGGGCGAAACAAAACTGCTGTATCTGTCGCCTGAGAGGTTATCGCTTGAAGGTTATTTTGAAAAACTGAAAGATCTCAGCCCTGTTCTTTTTGCAGTCGATGAAGCACACTGTATGTCCGAATGGGGGCATGACTTCCGGCCGGATTATCTTGTCCTTTCAAAAATAAGAAAGCATTTTCCGGAAACTCCGATTGCCGCTTTTACAGCGACTGCTACGGTTACTGTTCAGGCCGATATAATCAAGCTGCTGCGGCTAAAAAAGCCTCTTATTGTGAGGGCTTCGTTCAATCGTCCTGAACTCTTTTACCGCGTCGAGCAGAAGGATGATGTGCTTGCCCAGATAGCTGCATTTATTGGAGATCATGAAGGGCAGGCCGGAATCGTATACAGGACCTCAAGAAAGGATGTCGAAAAGACTGCAGACTACCTGAAAAGCAGGGGAATCAAAGCAAAACCTTACCATGCGGGACTTCCGCAGGAGAAGCGGAAACAGAACCAGGAGCAGTTCAACCGGGACAAGATTGATGTAATCTGCGCCACAATTGCGTTCGGTATGGGCATCAATAAACAGAATGTCCGCTTTGTTGTGCATGGAGACCTGCCGCGGAGCATAGAGGGATATTACCAGGAGACAGGCCGGGCCGGGCGCGACGGCATGGATTCGGAATGTCTTCTGCTTTACAGCTCCGGCGATTTGATGAAAATCAGGTATCACATTGATAAAATGGAAAATGAGGCGGAAAAAAAGAAGGCCGCCGCAAACCTTAACCTGATGTCGGCCTTTGCGTCTGTAAATGTATGCAGACGAAAGCAGCTGCTCGAATATTTCGATGAGCCGGCGGAAAATAACTGCGGTTCATGCGACATCTGTTCGGGCAATATCGAGAAAGCGGATGCGACCGTTGATGCACGGAAATTCCTCTCAGCGGCAGTGCGGACGGGCGAGCGGTTCGGAATAGTTCATATAATCGATGTTGTTTACGGGGCCGATACCGAAAAAATCAGGAAATTCAGGCATAACGAGATTAAAACCTGGGGTACGGGTTCCGGCAAACCGAAAAAATGGTGGCGTGCAATTGCGGACGATCTGATTAGGCAGGAGGCCGTTATACAGGACGCCGAAAGCTACAACGCACTTAAGCTGACACCGGCCGGCCGTGATATCCTGTTCGGACGAAAACCATTTTATATCATTAAGAAGAAGGACCAACTGCCTTCCGGCAGGGGGGAGCAGGGCTTTCTGAGACCGGCGGATTCATCAGCAACATCAGCCAAATATGATAAGAAGATGTTCGCCTGCCTGAAAGATCTGCGCTTTGAAATTGCCGCAGCCAGAAAGATTCCTCCGTATATTATATTCTCAGATAAAACCCTTAAAGACATGTGCATCATAAAACCTGTCGACAACAGCAGCTTCCTGCGTGTTTCCGGGGTCGGTGAGAGAAAGCTTGCCGAATACGGCCCCATGTTTATTTCGAAGATCCGCGAATACCTGGGCTACTGAGAGCATGCTTTGAGCAGAATAGCTGAAATTTTAGTGTTAGCAAACAAACTTCTATCCTGAAAAAAAGTTATTCACTGAATAAAAAAAAAACTGTTATAATAAAATGTATGTGAGATTGCAAAAAAGGCGGATTGATATGCAGGAAGACAGTTGTCAATTTTCGGGTGTTCCGGAGGGAACCATTCACAGTACAATTTCATTGCTGCAGAGTGCTTTAATCAGGCTTGATGCTCCGCTTGAAGATGATGTAGTTGAGCACATCGGAATACTCGTGCAGCAGGCAATGAGTATGCAGAACAGGAGTTTTCATACTCCTGAACATATTTTTGATCTTGTAGAGGATGATGAGCCGCATTTTTCTCTGGCTGCTGTTTTTCATGATCTAGTGTACTACCAGGTAGACAACGGATTTCACAGTGAAATTGAAGAGCTTCTGAGGCCTTACCTGGATATAACCGCTGATAAAATCAGCATTAAAAACGAAATTAATCCTTCGAACAGGGCTTTCTGGGGGACGGCTGCAGTTTTCGGTTTTTCACCCGGGCAGGTTCTTTCGCCGTTTGCCGGGCTGAACGAATTTTTAAGCGCATTGTTCATGAATACCCTGCTTGAGGGGAAGGTTAAAGATACCGATCTTCTTATTGCAACCGCGGCAATCGAGATGACAATTCCGTTCCGTGGACCGGATAAGGACGGCCGGACCCCGGCACAGCTGCTTGAACTGAGGATTCGAAAGACCAGTGAGCAGTTTGGTCTCGGTCTCGGTGATGAAGAAATAATTAATACGGTGAAAGCTGCGGTCACACTTTCAAATCGTGATATCAGGAATTTTGCCGAGGTAGAAACTGCAAGGTTTCTTGATAATACCTGGAAGCTTTTGCCTGAAACCAATCCGGAACTTTTTTTCCGCGGCCTTTATACAATAGGAAGCTATGCTGCAGCCCTAAGAAAGATGGAAGGCTTCCTGTCGTTTCTGAAACCGGAAAACATTTTTCAGCAGTATGCGGGGTATCCGGATGAGAAAACCTACAAAGAGCTGTTATCGAGAACAAAAACGAACCTGATTATGGCAAGCCGGTACCTGGGGATCAAGATGCTCAGCGCCGCTATTCTGCAGGCATTGGCTGAACTTACAGGCGGAGATGTTCCTATTTCATTTTTTATGGGTGATATAATGCCCGGAAAGGAATGGTGCCGGCTGACGTATTACCTTCCGGAAAGTGAAAACCGCAGGGAAAATGAAACTGAAGACCGTAATTCATTATATTCTTTATTAAAATACGGGCGCGCAAAATCAACCGATTTTGATCTTCAGAATTCTCCGCTTTCGGCATTTATTTACTGCAGCATGGATGACGAAAATGAAAAAAAATATGTTGATGCATCGAGGAGCTATCTGAATAAAGAACTTACTCCCGATGCCTATCTTCAGCTTATACCCGCATACATTGTAGAGAAAATCGCACATGCTGCATCGGTTATAGCTTTTACCAGGCGGACAAAGTTGGAGAAGATATCGGAATCATTTAAAATTTCGCATTGATTTAAATCAGAAAACTAAAAATATTGAAAAAATTTATTGTTTTGCCGCATAATTTCTTATAATTAAAGAATGCGAAGGACTCTTCTGTTCGTTATAGCAGTGACGGTAATTATCACGAATTCACTTTCAGCCGAAGATGAAAATATTAATCTGCTTTTCCTGTCTTCTTACGCCGCAACATTGCCGTGGAGTATTTCGATTCAGGAAGGAATAGATGAAATTAAAACCGTCAGCGGCATTCCCGTTACACTGTACCATGAGTATTTAGATAACATGCGGCTGGTGGACAGTTTTACTGTTGATGAATGGAGCTGGTATCTTACAAAAAAGTATAGAGATGTCGGGATAGACGCGGTTATTATAGATGCGGATCCTTATACTGATTTATTCAGGAATCTCAAAAATTATTTACCTGGAGTGCCAAAGATAATGCGCAACCAGGCTGAAGATATTGAACCTGCCGAAGATCTCTATCTGTTTCCGAACAATATAAAGAAGTCAGCTGCTGATACTTTTGAAATAGCGTTGAGGCAAAATCCTGATGCTCAGCACATCTATATTGTTGACGGAGATATACCGACAACGAGTATACTTCTTGAGCAGCTGATAGAGTTATCGGGTAAACACGGCTTCGAGCCGGTAATCAAGCATAATTTCAGTGCTGAAAAGCTTTTTTCAGAAATTGGGAACCTTCCCAAAGATTCGATTATTTTTTATACCCTGATACGGAAGGATGCAGACGGTGTTCAGTATATACCCAGAGATTTTCTGACATCGATGTGCAAAATTGCTAATGCTCCGGTATATGTCTTCTGGAGCAGCCTGATGGATTCCGGTGCAGTCGGCGGCAGGGTCCTTGATGCAGAGGCTGCCGGAAAGGCTTTGTTCCGCTCCGCGATTAATCTGGTAAAGGAAGGGTCTTTCAGGGATGAAAACTCAGATTTAGAGTATTTCTTTGATATAAAAGCAATGCGGCGACATTCGATTCCGAGAAGATACATTCCTGAAGGTGCATCTTTAATAAATACATTTTCTGAATACGTTAAACTTCATATGGAGACCATCCTTGGAGTTTTAATTATGGTTTCAATTTCGTTAGGCCTGCTTATAATCCTGCTCATCCGGTTAAAGTTGCTTAACAGGGTTCTGAATAAAACTAACGGTAATTTGAATCAGGCAATCGAAGAGAAGCATCTTTTGATGAGAGAGATGTACCACAGAATTAAAAATGATCTGCTGATTCTAAGCAGTCTGTGCTCTCTGCAGATAGACAATGAAACTGATGCCAAAGTCATAGACAGTTTAAATGATATCCGTTCACGGATTGAAGTGTTGAGTACTATCCACGAAAATCTGTCAGTTGTTCCGGATATTCATGAAATATCATCAGCCGAGTATTTTGTGAAACTGCTGAACCAGCTGAACTTCAGCCTGAACCTTCGTAGTGACAGGGTAAAAATGAGAACGGATATTTCAGAGATTTCCATGAACTCTCAGCAGGTAATCGCGTGCGGTTTGATACTTAATGAGCTGATTTCCAACACTTTCAAGTATGCATTTCCCGACGATGAGGGAGGTGATATATATGTAAAAATATCATCAGAAAACAGCAGCGTTTTTTTATATATTTCGGATACAGGGGTCGGTTTCAAGACGGATTTCAACGAAAGTTCCGGATTCGGTCTTGAAATCATCAGAGAAATGGTCCGAAGCCTTAACGGGTCAATCAATTACCATTTTAACAATGGTTCAGTTTTTTCAATTGTCTTCCCGCTTGAATGAAGCCCCGGAGATCAAAGTTAATCATACATAAATGTAGTATAAATCCCGAATCATACATAAATGTAGCCCGTGTAAATACAGTGTTATTCTTAACTCATTATATTATAAGCAATTAAAGTGTATCTTCGTATAGAAAAGTTTTGGTATAAAAATTGCTTTAAATAGAACGAAGAAGGAGTACAGGATGCCCTTAAAAGACGCGGAACGATTCATCAAGGATATAGCTGTAAACAATACCCTCAGAAAATCGTTTTATATTTATAGCTCTTCAGCGGAAGTTTATACTGCGATAAAAGAAACAGGATACAATTTTAAATTATATGATTTTGAAGAATCGATAAATCATCTGAAATCCGAATCTCCCACGGAGGAACAGGCGATTATGCTTGATGAAATTCTTATGTGGTGGAATATGCTGATGTATGACGGTTCAGTTGTAGAAATAGACGAACCGGAGTGTTCACCGGCAAAGTGTTCTTCATGCAGCGTTTGCGGTTAAGTTAATCAAATAAACCATAAAGCAGGAACAGCATCGATGAAGAACATGGCAGATTACTTGTGGGTTATTATCTCGGCAATGCTTGTATTTTTAATGCAGCCCGGGTTTATGGCCCTCGAAACGGGTCTCACACGTGCAAAGAATTCGATAAATGTGGCTATAAAGAATATGTCGGATTTTATTGTATCTGTAGCCGCTTTCTGGTTTGTCGGTTTCGGGCTAATGTTCGGAGAATCTTTTCATGGTGTCGTCGGTTTCAGTGATTTTTTTGTAAATTTTGAACAGGACAGCTGGAAGGCTGCTTTCTTCGTTTTTCAGGCGGTTTTTGTCGGCACAGCGGCTACAATTGATTCCGGAGCTGTCGCGGAAAGAGCAAAATTCAGTACTTATCTGATTATGTCTTTTTTGACATCCGCGTTTATTTACCCCATATTCGGTCATTGGGCATGGGGAAGCGCTTTTTACCCGGATAATATAGGCTGGCTTCAGAAGCTGGGTTTTCTTGATTTTGCCGGCTCTACTGTTGTGCATTCAATCGGGGGCTGGGTTGGGCTTGCAGGGGTTATTATTATAGGGCCGAGGGTCGGAAGATTTTCTGAAGATGGGAAAGTAAATAAAATTTCGGGGCACAACCTCGTTTTCGCTTATTTCGGTGTCTGTATTCTGTTTTTTGCCTGGTTTGCTTTCAACGCCGGCAGTACACTCACTGCATCCGAGAACATTGCCAATATACTGGCGAATACAATTATTTCAGCATCCTTCGGCGGCCTGACAACCTTGTTTGTAAGCTGGTCATTCAGTAAAAACCGGCTGCCTGAACCGGAGATGATAATCAACGGAATTCTCGGCGGGCTGGTCGGAATAACAGCAGGCTGTAATTATGTGGGCGAAGTCAGTTCCATGTTTATCGGCATAGTTTCGGGTTTGGTTGTTTTCTTCGGTAACAATCTGCTTGAAAAACTCAAACTGGATGATGCTGTAGGTGCAATTCCTGTTCATGCCTTTGCAGGAATTTGGGGAACCATTGCCACCGGCATTTTCATAAAGAAGAGTTTCCTTGCTGAATTCGGATTTACACGTATTCATCAAATTCTGATACAGTTACTCGGTTCTTTCACTGCGTTTGTCTGGGCTTTCGGAATATCCTTTATTCTGATGCTGATAATCAATAAAATTTCACCTATGCGGGTTTCCCGTGCATACGAAGAGATTGGCTTAAATATCGCTGAGCACGGCGCAAGTTCCAGTATTCTGGAGCTTTCCAATTCGGTCAGAAAAATAATCGAAAGCAGAAACTTCAAGGATACCGAAAGAATTGAAGTCGAGTACGGAACCGAGACCGGAGAGCTGACGAATTATTTCAACACAATGATTGAAGATTTGAAAATAAAAGAAGAGGCAGCCGAAGAAGCACTAAAATCTCTGCACCATATGGCTGTTACTGACGGGCTGACCCAAATCTTCAACCGAAAGAGCATATCCGAGACACTAACAAAAGAAATAGCCAGATCGATCAGGTATGAAAAGAAATTATCTATTTTGATGTTTGATATCGATTTTTTTAAAAAGGTAAATGACGAATACGGTCATTTAGCCGGCGACAAGACTCTGGTTGAGATTTCAAAGGCGGTTACAAAAATCCTCAGGGAAGCAGATTCGGTCGGCCGGTACGGAGGGGAGGAATTTCTGGCCATATTTCCTGAAACGGAGCTTGCCAACGCCTATATAATATCAAACCGAATCAGGGAGACGGTCGAAAATCTGGTATGGGATTTTGATGTAAATTATCGTATTACAATAAGCGGAGGCGTGGTTGAGAATTTCGGCGAGGATTATACAAGAATGATTCAAAAGGCTGACAATCTTCTTTATTACGCAAAAGAAAACGGCCGTAATATGATAATGAAATAGCTTTCAGTGAAATCATTTTTCCAGATTAAAATTTTTTATGCTGTTTGTGCTCTGATTATTTTTCAGGCTTGCCAGTCGGCTGTTTACGACTTATCATGGAATAATCTTGAGACCCGAAATTGCTTATAAATTTCATAGCTATTTTTTAATTATCCTGTTGCTGTTTTTCGTAACAGTACCAGGATACTCCGCGGAAGCATCAGATGTCCTGGTTTTCCACTCTTATCACCGGGGCCTGACCTGGGACGATACGGTCGATAAGGGAATACTTGACAGTTTCAGCGAATTACCGGATGTAAACCTGCGTTTCGAATACATGGACAACAAACTCGTGCAGGATCCTGACTATTATGATCATCTGGCGAGCTTCTTAACGCATAAATATAACGGAGCAGACTTTGATTTGATTATATGTTCAGACAATGATGCTGTAGTATTCATGAATAAATACAAAGATGAACTTTTTCCCGGTACACCGGTTGTATTCTGCGGG
>QKCC01000099.1 GCA_003245835.1 Spirochaetales bacterium
CCCCGTGTCGCGAAGCACCTCAATCGGGGTCCTGCCCCTCTCTTTCATCGAGATTTCGACCTGCCGGGCATCTTCAGAGACATGTATATGCATCTTCAGCCTTTCGGCTTCGGCAATCGCCGCGATCCGTGCAAGAAAGCTGTCCGGACACAGGTACGGCGAATGCGGGCCGAGCGAAACAGAAATCCTCGAAGATTTATTTCTGAACGTGGAATTAAATTCAAGGGCCGCCTCAAGCTCTTCTTCAACCCTTTCACCGAGGCCGAAGACCGCCCTTGAAAGGTCCGCCCTCATGCCGAGCTCATCATAGGCCCGCCATGCGCGGTCCATCGCGAAATAATGGTCGGCTACAGCTGTCACCCCGTTCAGGAGCATCTCGGCTCCGCCGATCAGCGTTCCAGTGTACACATCGTCAGGGGTAAGCCCCTGTTCATAAATCCAGATATGCCTGTTGAACCAGTCGACGGCGGAGCAGTCTTCGGCGGTTCCGCGCAGCAGCGTCATTGCGGTATGTGCGTGCAGGTTCACCATCCCGGGAATCAGCACCATACCGCGGCCGTCAATCACAGCCGCCTCGCCGCCGTTCTGAACCGCCCCGGGTTCGCCGGCCGGAACTCCTGCATCGGGAAAAACACCGGTTATGAAACCGTCGTTAATCCTGACCGTCATCCCCTCTGCCGTCTGCAGATTAAAAAAATCCGGAATTGTCACATTCCGGATTTCAGTTATATTCCGCGGCATCAGACAGCGCCTGCCAGCCGGGCATCAAGCTTCTTCACTGCATCCATCATGATGGACATGAACAGTCTGTTGTTAACCCTCATTGCAACCCTGCAGTTGGGCTTTTTTCCCGTCACGCCGTAAACATCGGCCACAGTCTGCCCTCTTGTGAGCTCACCCCTGGTTTCTACATCAACAAAATAATTTTCAAATTCCACAACCGCGGGATTTATCAGGGTCGCGACGGTAAGCGCATCATGTATGGGCGCTCCGTTGATTCCGAAGTAGTCAAGGTTCGCCTGCGCAAAAAACCTCATCAGCGGTCCTACAACGGAAGATATTTTTCCTCCCCAGCCGCTGATTTCCTCAGCCTGGGCAAAACTCATAAGGGATTTATTCGTTACATCAAGTCCCACCATTGTTACTGGCAGTCCGCAGAGAAACACCTCGCGGGCAGCCTCAGGGTCGACAAAGATATTGAACTCGGCCCCCGGAGTCATATTGCTGTCGTAGACAGCCCCGCCCATCAGGACAATTTCTTTTATATTTTTCTTTATTTCCGGAGCCTTGATAAGCGCAAGACCGATGTTCGTCAGCGGCCCGGTCGGCACCAGCGTAACCTTTTCAGGGCTTGTCTTGACAGTATCGATTATAAAATCAACTGCATGGCAGTCAAGGTAAGGCGCGTCGGGCCCCGGAAGTTCAGCACCGTCAAGTCCGGATGTTCCGTGGATCTGCGGGGCCGTAATCAGTTCCCGGATTATGGGCTTGTCTGCACCGCGAGCAAGAGGAATATCTTTCCGCTCAATCAGCGTCAGAACCCTTCGTGCGTTTTCAAAGGTTTTATCGCCGGTCTGGTTTCCAGCCACGGTTGTTATTCCGAGAATCTCGAGCTCATCGCTCGAAGCGGCAAGCATGATGGCCATCATGTCGTCATGACCGGGGTCGCAGTCGAGTATTATTTTAGTTTTCATCGGTCACCTCCGGAGCCGTTATTGTTATGGTTTCATTTTTCGCAGTATCAGCTTCCTTCTTCCGCTTAAGGGCTCTGCCTGAAAAAACAGCAAGAGCTACGACCGTAACGAGGTAGGGAATAAGCTGAATCAGTTCGGACGGAATATTCAGAGACGCGATATAAATTGCAACCGCCGAAACCAGGGCAAAAAACAGCGATGCAACCATTGTCCCCACCGGCATCATTCCGCCGAGCGTCGCGGCCGCGATGGCAATAAACCCGCGTCCGGCTGTCATGTCGCGGCTGAACCATGAAACATAGCCCATCGACAGGTAAAGCCCGCCGAGTGCGGCAAACACGCCGGAGATTATCAGCGCGTAGGTCTTAGTCCTGTTCACGTTGATTCCGACCGATTCGGCTGCGTTCGGGTTCTGCCCCACAGCCCTGATCCGTAGCCCGAGCGGAGTTTTGAACATCAGTATGTAGAACAGAAATACCGACAGCAGCGCAAGGTAGGTCAGAACATTGTGACCGCTCAGAATATCACCGAGGACCGGAATCCTGTTGATGAGAGGTATATTCAGTTTCGGAAAAACAAGACTTTTAAGCGACGATGTCGACCCTTTGTCGCCGGTAATCATGAAAAGCAGAAATATTGTAATTCCTGTCGCGAACATATTCAGCGCAACGGCTGAAAGAAAGATGTCCGCTTTCAGCTTCAGGTGAAAATATGCAAGAATCAGGCAGAGAACTATTCCCGCGGCAATCCCGGCGGCAAGCGCAAGCATGAGACTCCCGGTGAAGGCGCTCACAATTACCCCAAAGAAAGCGGCAACGAGCATCGCCCCTTCCATGGCAATATTCTGCGACCCGGCCATAGTACTGACTGCGATTCCGAGCGCCGGAAAAAGCAGCGGAGTCATTACCCTCAATATGGCAAACCCGAAGTTGACGGAAAAGAAACTGCTCAGAAGTTCACTCATCGGACAGCCTCCTCTTCCTGACGGCGCGTTATCCGGTACTTCCACTGCCCGAGGAACGACTCCGCGGTAATCAGAAGGATGATCAGCGACTGAATCACGTTAACAAGCTCGGCCGGAACATCACCCATCAGGTTAAGCACCTGACCGCCGACGCGCAGGTACGCAAGCAGCAGCGATGAAAAGATAATCAGTATCGGGTGGCTGCGGCCAATTATTGCGACAATAATTCCGTCCCAGCCGTAGCCATGAGGGGCCTGCCACAGAAACCGGCCGTGAATACCCATAACCTCGCTCATGCCGCCTATACCGGAGATGAATCCGAGCAGCACCTGCGAAAGAATAATTACCTTTATAATATTGACCCCGCCGAAACGGGCAAACTTCTTGTTGTACCCGGTCTGCCGGAACTCGTAACCGCTCGTCGTATGGTACAGAAAATAGTAGGCAATCAACGCAACAATAACTGCAAGAATGACCCCGAAATGCATACGCGTACCGGGCAGAAACTGAGTAAATAGCGCGGTCTTCGGAAGTCTGAGAGAAACCAGAAATCCGGCTCCTTTGTCGCGGAAATGCGAGTTAATCAGGTAAAGACTTAAATAGAACGCTACATAATTCATCATTAGCGAAGAAACCAGCTCGCTCGCGTTCCACTTCGCTTTCAGAAGTCCGGGAATCAGACTCCAGGCAGCCCCTGTAAGACCGGCCACAAGCAGGACAAGCGGAATATGAAATACAGCCGGCATGTTCGTAGAAACCGCGAAAGCGGTACCCACCGCTGCGGCAATAATGAACGAACCTTCAGCACCAAGGTTGAACTGGTCGGCCTGGAATGAAACCGCAATGGCCACGCCGCAGAAGATCATCGGCGCCGCCATTTCAAAAATATTGAACAGCCGGCCTTTCGACCCGAACGGACCTGTAAAGAAATATTTCAGAGACTCGCCCGGATATTCGCTTATCAGGTAGATCATAAGTACAGTGACGGCCACGCCGATTATCAGCGCAATTAAAACGCGGATCAGCGTAAAATATTTAAGAATCCATTTTTCCACTTGCCGCCTCCTCTTTTTTTACTCCCAGCATGTAGGGGCCGAGATCGACATCGTTTATCTTTGAAGCATCCTTGAAGTGGGCTGTAATCATCCCGTTATAGATTACCACAACACGGTTTGAAAGCTTCAGGACCTCATCAAGGTCCGCGGAAATCAGGAAGATCGCCTTGCCTTCATCCCTCGCTTTCTTCAGCAGGTTGTGAATCAGCTCTTCGGAACCGATATCAACACCCCTTGTAGGCTGGGAGGCCACAATAACCTCGGGTCCCGACGTTAGTTCGCGAGCCACAACCACCTTCTGAATATTTCCGCCCGAGAGCGAGCCGACATTTGTCTTCGAACTTTTGGTAAGGACATTGAACTGCTTTATCAGCTCCCTGCTTTTTTCGCCGATGACCTTCCAGTTAAGGCGGCCCCGGCTGCTGTATCCGGGCTTGAAGTAGCGGTCGATTATCAAATTTTCTTCAACCGAGGCAATCTCGGCAACACCGTTTTCCATCCGGTCTTCAGGAATATGGGCCACTCCGTACTCCCTGATCTGCCGGGGCGTTTTACCGTTAAGCAATTTACCGTCAAGAACAACAGTTCCGGAACCCGGAGCTGTCAAGCCGGTAATTATTTCTGCGAGCTCGGACTGGCCGTTCCCCTCGACACCTGCAAGCCCGAGGATTTCACCAGCCCGCACATCCAGATCGATGCCGCGAAGAATCTCAACTCCGTCTTCGTCGGTATAGCGCAGGTTTCTGACCTGCAGTTTTGCCTGGCCGATATTTTCCGGCGGGGCAATCCTGTCGGTACTTATCTCACGGCCGACCATCAGCGAAGCAATCTTTTCCTCGTCGAGACCTTCCATGTCCCTGGTGACAATCGCCTTCGCATCCCTCATAACCGTTATGCGGTCCGCAACGCGCGTCACCTCGGAAAGCTTATGCGTAATAAAAATAATCGTTTTGCCCGCAGCCTTCAGCCCGTCAAGCGTCCTGAACAGGACTTCGGTTTCCTGGGGCGTCAGCACCGCAGTGGGCTCGTCAAGGATAAGAATCTCGGCATTTCGCGCAAGCGCCTTCAGGATCTCGACCCTCTGGCGGACGCCGATTGCAAGGTCCTTTATTTTCCTGTTAGCCGGAACCGAAAGTCCGTATTTTTCCGAAGCCTCCCGGCACACCTTAAGCGCTGCTTCCGAATCAAGAAAGATCCTGCCGCGCCTCGGTTCCATTCCAAGTACAAGGTTTTCCGCAACTGTTAAATCCTGGGCAAGCATCAGATGCTGATGGACCATTCCGATTCCGGCAGCAATAGCTTCCCTCGGGTTAGCGAAATTCACCTTTTTCCCCTTATAAATGATGCTCCCGTCCTGATACGGGGTGATGCCGAAGAGCACCTTCATAAGAGTACTTTTCCCGGCTCCGTTTTCGCCCACCAGGGCATGAATGCTGTTCTCCTGAACATCCATCGAAACATTCCGGTTAGCGATTACACCGTCAGGGTAGACTTTAAAAATATCGATTATTTCCAGGATATTGTTCTTCATAATCCCTCGTTATTTTAGAAAGGGGATTTAAAAACTTTCATTTTTAAATCCCCGGAATAGTTAAAATCACGTATTGTCTGAAATTATCGGCATTTCAGATACTAGAAAGCCGACGAAACCTTTATTTCTCCGCTGAGGATCATCTTTTCGATTTCATCTATTTTTTTCTGGAACTCAGCAGGAACAACCTTTTTATAGTTTTCATTCTTGGCTATTCCTACACCGCCTTCGGCAATACCGAGGGACTCAGCCTTTCCGTAAACAAGGGTACCGTCCAAATGCATCTGAATACCCCTGTACAGGGAAGCGCCTACATTCTTCAGTCCCGAGGTTACGATATTTGCAGCCTTCTCGGGATCGCTTTCGGCAAAAAGTGCATACTGATCGGAATCAACACCGAATGTATATTTATTTCTTTCCTTGGCAGCATCGAGACCGCCGAGTCCGGTTTCACCGGCAACATTAAAGGAAATGTCCGCTCCCTGGTCAAAAAATGCCAGAGTAAGCTCTTTTCCCTTGGCAGGATCGTTCCATGCGCCGGCGTAGGCAACCTTTGTTGTGACTGCAGGATCGATGTAGGCGGCGCCTTCCATATAACCGATCTTGAAGTCGTTGATTACGTCGATATCCATTCCGCCGAGGAATCCGATGGATTTATCAGCATTGGCTTTGGGCATATCGGAAGTAGTAATCAATGCAGCGAGAGCACCTACAAGAAATGAAGCTTCATTCTGAAGGTACATAATAGAATAAACGTTATCCAGTCCCCCAAGAGAGTAATTCACAGTTGTGTCATACGTAAAGAACCTCTTTTCCGGATACTGCGGAGCAAGCTTTTCAAGGATTTCCTGGGTCTGCCAGGTTCCCGCGATTATAATGTCCCAATCGCCTTCGCAGAGCTGTGTAATATCCGGTTCCCAGCGTGAAGCATCGTATCCGCCTTCAATTACCTTTGCCCTGATGCCGAGCTCAGCCTCAGCTTTTTTCAAGCCGTCGGATGCTGAGTCAAAAAAGGACTTGTCACCCAGTGTTCCGTTAAGATACAAAACAACCTTCAGCGGCGCAGCTGCGGTTTTTTCTTCGACTGCTTTTGTTCCGCCTGCAGCTGATTTATCGTCTTTTGAACAGCCGGTAAACATCAGCGCGGAAGCTGCAAGGATCAGAACAAGTACCGAAATGATAGTTTTTTTCACTTTAAAATTCCTCCGTTTTTCAGTGTAAATTTTATTGTAGATTCAATCATTGCAGATGTAAACTAAAAAAGCTCTGCAACGGGTGAATGATAACATCTTAAGCAATTTTATGCTGATATTTTTTTATTGATTGTGTTATTATGCAAAAAAAAGGAACGGCAATGAGAATATTAAACCTTGGCTCCCTGAATATTGATGACGTATATTCCGTAATTCATTTTGTCCAGCCCGGAGAAACCCTAAGCAGCACAGACTATAAACAGTTCTGCGGCGGAAAGGGACTGAACCAGTCCATTGCGCTTGCAAACGCGGGCGCTGAAGTATATCACGCCGGGGCAATCGGACAGGACGGACTCTTTCTGAAAAACAGGCTTGAATCCGCCGGCGTCGACACCTCGCTTGTAAAAGTCGGAGATATTCCGAGCGGAAGGGCAATTATCCAGGTGGTTCCCGAAGGCGAGAATTCGATAATTCTTTTCAAGGGTGCCAACCACACTCTTACGAAGGCTGATGTGGACTCTATGCTCGAACCCTTCTCTCGGGGAGACTACCTTCTGCTGCAGAACGAAATAAACAACGCCGAATATATAATCGATGCAGCCTTCGACAAGGGCATGAAGATAGTTCTAAACCCGGCCCCTATGGAACCGGCAATCCTTAGCCTTCCGCTCGGAAAGATCAGCATCTTCGTTGTTAACGAGATCGAGGGCGAAGGGTTCACAGGGGAAACCGAACCGGAAAAAATCGGCAAAGCTTTCGAACGACTGTACCCTGACGCTGTACTGGTACTGACGCTCGGCTCGAAAGGGGTATATTACCGCCGGAATGGGCAGGTAATCCGTGAACCGGCTGAAAAAATTGAAGCAGTAGATACAACAGCTGCCGGAGACACCTTCATCGGATATTTCCTTGCCGGAACAGCGAAGGGCGACAATACAAGCGAAGCCCTGAAACTTGCCTCCCATGCCGCTGCAGTCACGTGCACAAGAATGGGCGCATCCGATTCCATTCCTGAAATAAGCGAACTTTTATCGGCGGAATAAAATCCGATTCAGTCTCGCAGAAATTTCTATTTTCCTAATTGAAGCTCAGGGTAAAGCAGGTTCCTCGGCCGATCTCGGACTCGACCTGAATCCGGATATCAAGAAGTTCACAGAGTGATTTCACAATTGCAAGCCCGGCACCGATGCCCTTATGAACCTTTGTAAACGGATCCTCAAGCTGGTAAAAAGGCTCGAATATCTTTTCGAATTTATCGTCCGGAATACCGATTCCTTCGTCTGCAACCAGTATTTTCAAATGATCATCTTTTTCGACCGTGATCCGGATTTTTCCTCTCTCTGAAAATTTAATTGAGTTGCTGATCAGGTTTACAATGATCTGGTTCAGTTTAATCTTGTCGGTTCGGACTGGAAGTTCCGGAAAACGGCTTTTCAGTTCTATTGACAGTCCCTTCGATTTTGCTTCGAGCTTCTGGACTTCGACAAGCCTTTTCAGATCTTCGATCAGATCAAACCCGGTAATCTCAGCTTCCTGCTTTTTATTTGCAGATCGGGCAAAACTCAGAATATCTTCAACAAGATAGAGCATGTCCTGTGCAGACTGGTAGGCCATATCGACAAAAACAGCAAGATCTGAAGGAACATCCCTGCTTTTTACCAGTGAAAGCATTCCGAGAGTACCGTTTAGCGGTGTACGGAGCTCATGACTGATATTGGCAAGAAATGCAGATTTAAGTTCATTGCTCTCTTCCGCTTTCTTTTTGGCGGCTTCCAGTTTTTTCTGATACTCCTTGATTTCTACAATCTTCCAGACACTGTTGAGCAGGAGCGTCAGCTGCCTGATATCGGACTCATCATAATCCTCAATCTTGTTTCCGACACCGATAACCACCACAATCTCGCCGTTTGAGATAAACGGTACGCTGAGGAATTTTTTAATCTCTACGTGCCCCTTCGGAACTCCCTTGCGGTTCGGGCTGTCGAAATTGTCATCATTGAACATAAACGGTTCTCTGAGCCTGACCGCATCGCCCCAGCAGCCGGTGTCTTCAAGTTTATATGTAGTCAGCTTCTTTTCTACCCGGCAATCCCTGTTCACCTCTTCGGACCATGTATTCAGTGTAAATTCCTTATGCTCCTCGGAATAGCAGAATACAAAACCGTATTTGGAAGAGGTTAGTTTTATAGCTGTCACAAGCGCCTTGTCAAGCAGTTCCTTCTTTTCTGTCAGTTTAATCAAGTCGACCAGCGAAGCGAGCCTGTCCTCATCCCGCTGATGCTCACCCCTGCTGCGCTGGTAATAGAGCACAAGGATTCCCTGGGCAGCTACCAGCGAGAACAGGACTACAGCAAGATAAATAAACGGCGTAAACTTAGCCGAATTATAGAACAGCAGATAATCATATTTATGCAGCCCCCAGAGGATGAAATTTATACCAAGCAGAATATATAGCGAGTGACGATTTTTCATAAGCAGAAAAATAATGCCGATATAAACGTACACCGATCCGGTAATCAGGGACATAACAACAGCCTTCCACATAACCCCGGAACCGAATATCACAAAAAGAGCGAGTACTGCCGTAACTACCGCTCCTGTAATAAAATATTTTATATTTATCTTATTGCCCAGAATTTTCCTGATGCCCAGTATAAGAAATCCGCAGTTTAAAAGGTTGCTAAGAATCAGGACACTGTTTACAAGCAGCGGGAATCCGAATTTAATCCCGAACAGAGTCGCCATCAGGTTTATAGAATAAACCAGCCAGGCGAGTGAGAAATATTTAAGCGAATCTTCTTTTTCATGGAGGTAAAGATAAAAATAGCTCACAAACATAATGAATGTTGCTGTAAGAGCCGCAATTAGTGATGGTTCAAGCCAGTTAATCAATATGATATTCCTTGTGCCGTTGAGACAAGTGTTCATCGCAGACTTCACAGTTATATCTCAGATTTATAAACATAGGGCCTCTACTGTAAATAATTGTGCAATTTTACCTATAAATCAAGCTAAAGCTGATTAAAATGATCGGTTTTTTCGCTTAAACCGGAGGATAGTTGAGGTATACTTACTCCATATGAAAAGCGCACCATCTTCTACAGCAGTTCTGGTTTTTCTTTTATTATTTCCGGCCTGCCCACTATTCGCGGCAGCAGGATGGGAGGCTGCAGTAAGGATCTTTGCCGACAATACGCAGCTTCATCCCTATATGATGAAAACAAGTTCAAAAACCTTCGATCGCAATGGACAGCTCGAAAAAACAGAAGAGCAGGTATTCCGGCTGAGTTATGAAAACGGTTTTGAGTCCCCGACGAGCACACTGATTCTGGCAACCGAAGACGGCAGGGATATAACCGGGAAGAAACTGAAAGAATTCGAAAAAGGCAGAAGCGGCGACAGGGGCGGCCCCGCCGAGAATATGGAAGGAATCGATAAACATCCGCTCGATCCCGATGTCCAGAATGATGTTACCGCATATGACACCGGCAGGACTGAGTACCGCGACGGCATCCTATGTTCCGTATGGGATTTCAAAATCGTACTCAATGAAAAATACAGCGGGGTAGGAAGCGCCTGGCTCAACAAAAAAACCGGCGAGGCGGTAAGCATTGAATACAGAATCGACCCGATGTTCCCCTTTGTTGAAAAAATGAATATCAGCCTTGATTATTCAGCAGGGGAAAACGGCACCTGGGTAATAGACAGGCTCAGAATGTCGGGTATTGTAAATTTTCTTATCATGAAAAAGGGATTTGACTCAGTAACATCTTTTTCAGACTATAAATAAAAACTCATACATTATTCGTCCCGAAATTCCCCTGTATCGAGCGGAAGCCGCAGGCCTCCCTCCGCCGACAGCCGGCTCTGTTCGATATAATACTGAATCTGCAGAGCCTGATCAAAATCCGATACAGTTGTCCCCTCGCCTTTTACCGCTGAAATAAAATCATCATACAGGCTGTTTCCGGCGGCCGCATCAGCAGGAAGGGTCGCGCTGCCGTTTGCCGAAACGACGGTAAAACTGTTTTCTGAAGCGTTTGTATCAAGAGAAAGCGACGCCTGCTCGCCGTACACATTCATTGTAACCTGCTGATGGGCTCCGCCTGCCGTCCAGCTTCCGCGTATAACACCGACAGCTCCTGAAAGAAAGTCAAGCTGGCAGATGAATGTATCTCCGGCAGTAAGATCAAATTCATAGTATTCTTCAATATTTTCAAAACCTGAAATATTTTTTACCAGTCCCGAAACCTCCGACGGCGTTCCGCAGACCTTTGCGGCCACATCAAAAAGTGCCGAGCCGAGCTCGCCTACAGCCCCCGCGGAACCTGATACGGCAGACAGCCTTGAAAGCAGCCTTTTTTCCTCATAAGGATCATTGAGGATAGCCGGTTCAAGCCGGTTCTGCATGTAGGATGCTTCAAAATATTTGACCCGGCCAAGCGAACCTTCGGCAATATAGTTCAGAGCCGACTTCACCACCGGGATTTCGAAAATATCATTATTCATCATTGCAATCAAACCGCTCTCGCGCGCGGCTCTCGTCATCTCAACCGCTTCAGCATAGTTTGAGGCAAGCGGATTCTCGCAGAACACATGAATTCCCCTGCCGAAAGCCTCAAGCGAAACGCTGAGATGCTCTCCGTCGGGAACTGCCACAATCAGGGCGTCTACAGCAGATGCATCAAGCATTTCAGCGACACTCGTATACCAGGAAGGAATTCCAAACTCACGGGCAGTAAACTGAGCAAGGGCCTCTTCGGTATCACAGCAGGCTGAAATTTCCAGGTCGTCCATTTTAAGGAATTCCCGTATGTTATTACGGCCGGCACTTCCGCAGCCGGCTACAGCAATCTTTATATTCGTATTAATCTCAATCATAGGCATATAATATCAGGAAGAAGGCGC
>QKCC01000311.1 GCA_003245835.1 Spirochaetales bacterium
TAATGAAATCTTTCCTGTCCGGGATAATTCAGATGAGATCATGTCTAACAGGTTTAATAATTAAGGAACCGGAAAATCTATAATTAGAATAGCAGTCTTTGCGGACTTAATAATGTGATTATTAAGAAAACGATAAAATTTGTAATTTTAGAATCTTCCAACTACACTTATAGCAATAGAAAATTTGTGGAGAATTTAATGGATAGTCGAATAAACAAAGAAATTGATTCTATCGTTGAATCGAAGATGACTCAGTATGGGAATTGCGCTCAAGCGAGCTTTTCATCATTAAAAGAATTATTAAAATTAGAAGAAGAATCCCAGTATTTATTGAAGGCACTTTATCCTTTTCCCGGTATCGGAATGACATTCGGTACTTGCGGAGCAGTAAGCGGATCTCTATGTATTATTGGTATGCTGTATGGAATAATACCGCAAAATTATCAAGAGAAATCAGAAAAAGCTGCGAAGTGCATGTCTATTGCCCGGAAATTATGCTCTAAAATCGAACAAGAGTATGGCAGTAAAGAATGTGGAGAAATCATGACAAAATTATACGGGAAAAGATTTGATTTGCTTGATAATGAAGAGATGAAGGCGTTTTTAGACGCTAATACATCTGACTCAAATTGCACAAACGTAGTAAAATTTGCAGTTAAAACAACTTTTAATTTATTATCTGAAGAGTGAATTATAGACTATATTGCTAGAATGCGGGATGAATTAAATGGCATCCTAACCTACCTTTTCCAGACTTACTGCATTGATTAATGGTTTAAAGAATGATTAGCATCACTGCATTTTTGGATGTACGAGATGTCTTGATAATTGAATATTGACTACGCAGTAGCACCAAAGGTACGCCAATTGAAATGTGATTGGTGGGGTTGAATGGGAAAATTTATTAATATTAGAAGTGCTCAAACTAATCCATTAAAAACTGTACTTGATAGGATTAGCAGCACCCCTCTTCCGATAACTATCAGGTGCCCGCTTACGGATATACAGTTGACGAATAGATTCTTCAGCTGCTTCACCTACAAAAGCAATACGACCGGGGACGTTTTCATGGAATTCAGGAAAATTCTCCTCATATTTTATTCTTTCCCATAAACCCGGAACATTCAGCTTAAAGTGGTTCTATTTTAAGAATTAAACTTTCTTCCTGTTCGACAGACAGAAGCTCCATTGTTCCGTCTGGATGCAGCTTATATGAACTTGTATCACCTTTCAAAACATCTGTTAAACTGGCAAAAACCGCATCTGAATCGGATGGGTAATCGCGAAATTCGTTAACAGAATATCGAGCTCCATTAAAAGGATACTCAATTGCATTCTGTGAATCCAAATCCACAAGAATGGCAAAGGTAGCAGCCTGCTCCTCATCAAGAATATAAATATATCTGTCTGATTTTATAATAATCTGCCCCAGAGTTATTGCTACAGGATAATCTATACTGATAACATCCCCGGAATAAAAAAACTTGCAAATACTGCTGCTTCCGAAAAATAAAATATATTCATCCTCGATAACAGCATTTTCAATACTATCCAATCCATCGAGAGTAAAAGTATTACTGATCCCAGGAACCTCATTATTAAATGCAATTTGGTTTAATACGCACGTTCCTGAATCAGATGATGCCCAATATATTTCGTGATTATCACCGTTATAAAGCTGTGATATATCGCTGATATCGATATAATCACTGACAAATCCATATTCTCCACCTGACGATTGAAACGCCAGTCTCTTTGTTCCTCCGAGTGTTTCCGCAAATGAATAAATCAAATCCCCCTGATTATTTGCATAAATATCATACTCCCATGTTGCCTCCGGCGTAAGAAACTCCGCTGTCAACTCTGAGGTATTATAGTCTAATGATAAACGGACAATATCACTGGTTTCTCGAACTTCACTAGCTTGATTCGAAAAGTTATTAATACTCTGAGTAGCAGAAATAAAGTAAATCCTACCGGATCCATCAGACGAAAATAATCGTTGCAATGGTGAAGTTGTACTATCTGTCCAACCACCAAAGACATTGGAGATCTGGTTCAGGTAATACATATTTCCAGTACTGGAATCAAGAATGAAGGTATCCGTCCAAACCCCTACTGGCTCTAAATCTAAATTCAGCTCTCTATATCCAAATATTAGTACAAAAAACTGATGATCGAGCCGGCGGAGAGAAAGCAGATCCATAGCATAATTCATCGCCATTCCGCTTGTATTTTCGTAATCTACACTTACCCATGACCCATCCGACAATTGTTTATAAAGTTCATCGTATGTTGAATCAGTATTAATACCACGTGAGCCGTCCGACGAAGCCACTATTGCAAGCGCTTTCGCCCCACTTAAATCAGCGAATGCTAACGGCTGCCGAGGTATCCAATCCCAAAAATTATCACAGCTAAAAAATATGGAGATTGCAAATAATAAAACCAATAGTATCAGCACTCTGCATTTAAAGGCCTTTTTTCTTAATAATACCTGATTCAGTTTTGACATTTATAAATCTCCTTTATTTTAGCTCATTTTTATACATTCAATAAGCACAGAAAATTATATCATATATTTGAAATATCGAGCTATGACTTTTTTAAACAGTGAAAGACCCGAAAGGTAATAGTAATGGGACATGTTTATTCTTTAAGTTTATTAATTATTTCCGGAATTGTCTTGGTCGCTGTAATCCAGACAATTTCTGAATCTACAACATCATATCCATGAATCAGTCTATCCCTCATCCCAGCCATAGCTTTCCATGGAATTTCAGGCGTTGATTCTCTTAGATTATCCGGTAGCCGTTTTGTTGCTTCACCAATAATTTCCAAACAACGAATCACGGCAAACTGTGTTTTTTCATCTTTTTAAAATGATTCAAAAGTCATATCTTGTATAAAGTCTTGTGATAACTCCATGGATTTTATTATGTCATTCATATAATCAGAAAATTCTTCTTTCATATGTATTGGACCTCTCTCAGAATGTGAGCACCAATTGAGGGCTTTAAGTCAGATTTGATGACTAAATCGACTTTAGTGTCCAATTCTTCAGATAGCTGATTTTCTATTTCCAGTAGTTCCAGAAGACCAATAGTTGAAGGTCTTTTAATATCGATCAGTATATCAATATCACTTTCTGATGTTGCAGATCCTTTGATGTATGAACCAAAGATACCAATCTCAGTTATTCCATATTTCTGGAGAAGAGGTTTTTTATTTGATAGATATGTTTTAATCTCTATAACATCTTTCATTATTTCACAACCCAATACCATAATAATATAGAACTGTTAAAAAAGGAACAACCAAAGTAATTCACTATTTTAGTCGACTATCGACGCCAGAACTGACGCCTTTATTATATAAACCCAGAAGGTTTATATGGATATCAGACTACATAAGCTCTTCTTATGCGGCTGTATACAGCACTATATGAACCACATAAGGACACTGACTAAATTCAAGTCCTATTGGGCCCATGAAAAAGACTGGATAACACAAAATGTTGTTCAGTCTTTTTATTTGCGGCCGGCACAGAGTGAGCGCGCCCTAAGCCGAGCAAAGGGTGAGACGCAGAGACCGCCGATTGAAATGTGATTTGTGGGGAAAGTTGGGGTATTAGTTCCATCAAAAGGTCTGTTTTAGCTGGCAATACTTTGAATCACCATAACTTTGTTTTATATGCTATAACTCTGCCGAGATTTGTATCTTCAACTTTCCATGATCATAATCCTGCTGATTTTAGGATAAAATACTAAAAATACCTAAAAGTTGGGCAAAATATTCTATTTCACAATCTATTTCTTCATTAGGATTTATATATCCCATGGCATCTGCCCTTGCTCGATAAAGTTTTGAGAGTTCCAACGATACTATCTGCATAATCTCTTCTAACGATTTCTCATTCATCTTTTAAACATTCCCACTTAGCCTGAAGTATTCTGCACCGAACTGTTCCTATTGCAGATTAATTTTTAATATGGAAAAGTTTCGTCATAAAGATCTTGCGTAAAACCAGTGATCTCTATGGTATCATATGTATGAGTCGATTGATGGTCATAAAAAGGGAACTGCATATGAATATAAAATTGATAGCTGCAGATATTAATCTTTACAAAGCCTGGAGATTTGAATTTTCAAATCTCAATAATATTGAAATAATACATGACGATATATTTAAACAGACTGCTGATGCTATTGTTTCTCCAGCAAATAGTTTTGGAATTATGGATGGCGGGTTAGATGGTAAACTGCGGGATTTTTTTGGAATGCAGATTGAAGAATCTGTAAGAGCTAAAACAAAAACAGACTATTCAGGTGAATTGCCTGTTGGTTCCGCTATAGTTGTCGGAATAAATAACAGTCAGTTCAAATTCCTAATTTCTGCTCCTACGATGCGAGTCCCCGAAGAGGCGGCTGATTCATTAAATGCGTATCTTGCGATGCGGGCTATTTTCATTGCAGCTGTTAATCATAAGGATATAAATTTAATCGCTGTCCCAGGATTATGTTCATTATCCGGCAGAATGCCTATGAATATCGTTGCGCGGCAATTGAGAGTTGCTTATGAACGGGCTGTGCTTGACAGGATTCAATACTCAAATTGGCGGGAGGAAAGAGACTTGCAGGGATACCTAAGATGTATGGCAAACACTTTACCCTTCGATTTAGAACGAAAATACTAACAATCAGTGAATAAATTAGGCGCTTTATGAATATTGCAACATACTTCTATCCGGAAACCTGCCAAACTCTTAAACCCGTTGAACAGCTTGAATTTATCGGGCAGTCGCTTCCGTATTACAACAGTGTGCGTGAAGAGATCAGAAAGCATATTGATTATCCCGAATTAGCATTAAGTAAAGTTGATATTAAAGAATTCGATTCAGTTCATTCTGAAGATTACATAAACAAGATAATAAAATCTGCAACCGAAGAAACCGATGAAAATATTGAGATCAGCGTAGAATGTATGAACCTGCATTATGCAATTCCTGGATACGAATATTCACTCGGAGGGTTGTATTCAGCTATTAATTTAATGAGGAAAGGCGAACTTGATCGGGCCTATTGTTTCAGTATGCCGAGCCATCATGCCTTCCCTTCCCGCGGACATGGGTATTGTCTGCTTAATTCAATGGCCGCCGCAGTTCGGTATGCCCAGAGTACAGGGTTTAAAAACGTACTGATTATTGATTGGGACTATCACCACGGAGACGGCACCCAGACAATTTTTGAGAATGATGAATCCGTATACATCATAGACATCCATTCCGCAGTGGATTTATATATGTCCATGGTGAATTCCATCACGCTCGGTACAACGACTTATGGAAGGCGTGTTGGACACTGCAATATTCCCGTTATGGATTCAAATTATCCAGACAGTTTTTTCTATGATGATCTTGAACTGACAGGTGAAATATACCATTCGGACAATGTAATCGAGCAATTTGAAATAGAGCTGACCCGTCTTCCATTTTCACCTGATATTATTTTTATCTTTGACGGACATGATTCACATAAAGACGACTGCGGCAAAGATATTACCAATTTCGATTACGAAGATTTCAGGACACTTACCAGGCTGGCTGTGCAGACCGCAGAAAAGCATCGGATACCGATTCTGTCCATTCCCGGCGGAGGATATGATATTGATATAACTGTCCAAACTGCACTTGTACATATGGAAGAATTGTTTAATTAGCTTTGGTAGATGAGAGTTGACTTAAAATAGCATTATTGCCAGCCTTTTCAAGGCTTAATGAGGTAGTTATTATTAACTTTCTGAATGAAATAGAGAACCTGATGGTTCATTTTCACAGAGAACAACTCTGATTGAAGTCTTAGAGTTATTTAAAATGCATTAAACAATCACCAATAAAGCTCTAAAAGTAAGCAAAATATTGACTTGACTTATTCAACATCTTTAGATATATTATAGATATCATATATCTATAATATCTTTTTTTAGGAGAAAAACATGTTTGATAGTAGATTTACGGCTGTAATAGCTAAGGAAGGAGTCGTTGCTATTGTGTCATGTGCTGACAATGAAGCACATGTAGCCAATACCTGGAACTCATATTTGTCCTTTACGGACGATCACAAGATTCTCATTCCAGTTTTCGGCATGGTAAAAACGAGAAAGAAAGTAGAAAAAAACAATAGACTTCTGCTTACCATGGGAACAAAGGAAATCGAGGGGAAAATGGGCCCCGGTACTGGATACTTAATCGAAGGAACAGGAGAATTCTTAAAAGAAGGGGCCGAATTCGAGAAAATCAAGGAAAAGTTTAATTGGGCAAATCGTGTACTGGTCGTTTCGCCACAATCGGTTAAACAAACAATATAGATAAATAGAACTGTTTACAAGGATTGACGGGTTTTGTATAGTAAATCAATTCACTATGATCAGAGGCCGTCATTCCTTGCCTTCAATCAAGAAAGCCTCCTGGAGCAAATAATGCAGTTTAGTATCGGAGTCGAATATGCTTTTCATTCTCTATTTTACATGGTGGAATTGCCGGAGGGGAAGACTATCGGTATTAAGCACATTGCAGAGCTTAATAATATAAAAGAAAGCTACCTGTCAAAGATTTTTACAAAATTACGAAAAGGAGGGATTGTTAGATCAATTCCCGGTGTTAATGGCGGGTATGAATTAGCCCGGCCCCCTGATGAAATTACTTTTTGGGATGTTTTTGAAGCTATTGAAGGGGCAAGTCATTTCTTTCAGTGTGCGGAGATTAGAAAGAATAATATTTTTGTTGAGGATTCTTCTATTTTCTCACATGATTGTCCCTGCTTAATCAAAGTAGTTATGCACGAAGGGGAGCAGCTTTTCAGAGAGCATCTTCAATCAAAATCCATTAAGTGGTTATTTGACCAAGTTTCCAGAGATTTTTCGGAAGACAGGACATCCGCTTTCAGAAGCTGGATAAAATCTCTTTGACTTAAATTTTTTATAGAAGCCAACATAAATATTATATATTGTCCTCGGAAAAATCATTGCTCATTCGTTCCATCGCTTGTCATTGCTTTTGCTTCACTTCAATCAATATTTCAAGTTTTATGATGTTCGTAATAAGTTAACGATACCCCACGAAAGACCAAACGTATAGCATAAATCATTCCTATGGAAACGTGCAGCCAATTGATACCGAATTCGGTGCAAATTGACTGCAGAGGACCCGCAAGAATCATGCAGGGTTAATCACTCTTTTCAAGGCCTATTGGGCCTAAAAAAGACCCTTATTTTAGCTATGTCCGAAATGAAGCTGAACAGCATGAAATACAGTAGAGCCCCGTTTGGGGGCTCTCTATACTGCTAATTTTTAATGTAAGAGTTTACAATCTTCAGGATTTCATCATTAGAGACAGTCTTTATATCATCTACAATAATTACAAAACCCAAGAAATCTCCACTGGAGCTGTAATAATAGAAGTCTGATCGGGGTTCTATCGTTATTGTCTGAGGTTCTCCATTTGAAAGATCCAGTTTAGCATTGTAAGCCGGAAAGATTATGGTCCCGTTTTTGCCGGTGATTTTTTCAGGCAGGTACCGCCATTGGGTTCTGATTCCCTTCTGCATTACTGATATTGCAGGCTTGAAACCTTCCTCATTGATAATCAAATCAATGCTCTGGTCATCTCCTTCAGTCACCGCCAATCCAATATCTTCTGTGGTGAATTGCGGGATTACTAAGGAAACCTGCTGATCGGAAGACTGGACCGGTTCATCCACAATGTCAGGATCAAAATTGCCTAAATCATCCACCACACGGATACTGGAATTGATCATCCCCATCCAGCAGCTGAAAGCAATGCTTCCTGATGTTTCCGGTGTAAATTCAACCAGCGTTTTACCTTCGGTCAGGCCCTTCTGAATCCCGAACCTTGGTATGATGATGGCATTATTGCATCCGTTTATTTCACCGGGACCGGCTTCCAGATACCATTGGACGGGGATCCCGGCCTGAACAATAATGGGTTCGTATGAAGACCTTCCAACATCGGAAGTAACAACCTGAACATCGCCCTGAATTTGTGCCACAGCTGCATTTATCTTTTTTTTCGCCGTTTCCTGAGAGGCTGCCGGAACAGGCGGTGACGGCAGATTGATGCCGTTTAAGCTTAATCCCCGTGAAATCATGCCTCCGCCCAGAACGATGATCAGGAGCGCGCTGATTTTCAGAATATTTTTCTGAAACCGTTTAGAGAAAAGGGCGCTGACAGTTCCGAACACAAGCATCAAGGGTATCGTCCCTGCACTGAACAGAAACATCGAAAAGGCTCCTTTCAGGACGCTCCCGGTAGTCAGGGCATAAATCTGCATAGATTGAAGGGGGCCGCAGGGCATAAATCCGTTCAGGAACCCGACCGCAAAGGGCTTTCTGGATCCGGTCAGCTTTCGAATTCGATCTTCCACTGAAGAAGGAAGAACAGGAACAACCTTCTTCAAAACTGAAAAAAGACCGATCATGTTGAATCCCATAACTATCATTATAAACCCGGCTGCGACGATAATTATTCCCTGGAGCCTGAAAGAAAGAGAAAGAACCGAGCCGATACCGCCAACAAGACCTCCAACCACGGTGTATGAGGTCAGCCGTCCCAGGTTGTAGGTCAGCCCGCGGCGAAACACCGGGGTTTTACTTTTCTCATCAGTAACCGAACAGGTTTGCGACAGGTTTATCCCTCCGCACATACCTATGCAGTGAATAGAGGTCAGAAGACCCACCACAAAAAGGATGGGATAACTCATTGATTCCCGGATTTCCGGGATTTGATTCAGAATTCCTGTTCGGGAAGCAATAAATGCCAGAACAAGAATTACGATTCCCCCGATTACCGCAGGCAGTATGTCGCCGGCAATTTTATCCCTCTTGCTTATCTCGCTTGCAGAATAGCCCGCCTCTGCAATGGCTGCGGGAATGTCATTGTGTGAAGATCCTTCAGTATTTTCTTCTTCGACAATGACCAGGCCCCGGACATAGTCTGCCGTTACTGAAATGTTTCCGGTATTTTCAATAATGCTGCGCTTAACGGCCGCTTCACAGTTCGGGCAGGTCATTCCCGTAACTTTGAAATATCTTTTATGTTTTTTATTTGAAGTTTGCTTTGAGGTTCCTGTCATTTGTATTCCTTCCTAATCGAATTCGTTGTTGAAAGCTGTGTTGATGAATTCGCTCAAATTAGAAGAGCACAATATAAGTGAAGGGTTGAGCCGGTGTGAATAGTATTCGGGGGAACCCCTGAAATCTGTAAGTTCTGCCTGTGAAAAGCGCTTACTGCTGATGTTTCGCAGAGAACAGCCCTGGAATATGGTCCGGGCTTTGATGCCTGTTCAGGTTTCAGCGATATTTCGTCCCTGTCATTTTTTTCGGCAGAACAATCCTCACAGTGGTGTGAGCTCATTTCTGACTTTATCACCGTTTCCGGTTCAGAACAGGATTGCTCCAGCGCCAGCAGTGATACCGGAGGTGTTGCCAGAAAATATATTATAAGGATGAAACTACACCATTTCATTGCGGTAATTTACTAGTAATTTAGTAATATATCAATCTGCTGAATTGAAATTGTCATACGATTAGCGGACTGTCTTTTAAAAGTATGTAATTTTTTACGGATACCGGCCTGTCCCCGACAAAGATAAAATCTATATATCAAAATTTATAACGGGGGGAATGATGAAAAAAATAACAGGTATTTTGTGTGCTGCAATTCTACTGCTGTTTATTTCAAACTGTTCTGATGCACCGGCATTTTTATCGGTCACATATAATGCAAACGGGGCCGATTCCGGAACAGTGCCCGAAGACAGCAGCCGGTATTCAGCCGGCGAGAGTGTTAGTGTAGCCGGAAATACAGGAGACCTTGCAAGAACTGGATACACCTTCATCGGCTGGAACATTTCTTCTGACGGAAGCGGAATCACGTACCAGCAGGGGGATACATTCAATATTTCCGATAATATCGTTCTTTATGCTGATTGGGAAGCGACCCCGGGGATTATCAGGGTCAGTTATGCATCCGGTGAAGTCGCTGACGGGGACACAGTAGATCTCGGGATCGGGGTTGTCAGTGTCAGCCAGGACGTTGTTTTTACGATTGAGTCCGACAAAACGGTTACACTTGGGGATTCAGCAGCTGGAGTGAATGAGGATACGGCACCATACTGGTTTTCAATCCTGGCCCAGCCGGCAAATACCGTTTCCCCGTCAAACAGCACATCATTTACCCTGCGATGTACCCCTCAGAATGAAGGAGACAAAACAGCTTCAGTAACAGTCTATTTTAATGGGTCTGATTTCTTCATGATTAATCTTACAGCATCAGCCACAGCCTTTCCAGAACCCGAAATACGGATCACCAAAGACAGTGCAACGATTTTGGACAATTATTCCGCATCCTTCGGTTATATTCCAATTAATACGTTTTCGGATGTTGTATTCACTATAATGAATGAGGGGAATGCGGATCTTGTTCTTAACGGGGAGCCTCTTATCAGCATTTCCGGAACCGACGAGACCCTTTATACAATCCAGTCAAATCCTGATACACCGGTAACAGCAGGCGGAGAAACGTATTTTACCATACGCTTCCAGCCGGACAGTACGGGATCAAAGTACGCCGATCTGAGTATTGCCAACAACGATTCGGACGAGAACCCCTATAATTTCCAGCTTTCCGGATCAGGTGTAACAGTCCCCGAGATTAATCTCAAGCTTGATGCAGAGGATATTATTTCGGGCGGTAGCGGAGTGGATTTCGGCGCAGTAATGACCGGCGAAAGCTCCGACCTTGTTTTTACAATCGAAAACACAGGCTCCGGTGCGTTAACCCTTTCAGGCTCACCAAAAGTCAGTCTCTCAGGAAACGATCCGGGTGAATTCGAGGTAACCATTCAACCGGCATCCCCTGTAGCCGCAGAAGGCGGAACATCATCCTTTACAATCAGGTTCAGCCCGTTAACTGAAGGAAGCAAATCCGCCGAGGTGAGTATTGCAAATAATGATTCCGATGAGAACCCGTACACATTCACTATAGCGGGAACAGCGGAAGCCTGGCACGGAACCCGTACAGTCGACGCAGCGGACGATGTTGGCTTATGGGCATCCCTGGCCCTGTATCACGAAACTGCAGCAGATACCCTTTTTATAAGTTATTATGATGAGACAAATGCCGATCTGAAAGTCGCCCGCAGCTACAACGGCGGGGTAACCTGGGAAACCATGACGGTTGCCGATTATGATAATCAGGGGCAGTATTCCTCGATAGCCTTGTCGAGTACAGGGACTTCGGTTTTTATAAGTTACTGGAATTTGTATGGCAACGACTGTGATTTTATCCAGTCATATGACAGCGGGGACAACTGGTACAGCCGGCAGATAGAAACAACCGGAACTGTAGGCATGTACAGCGCACTTACTGTTGCCTCGGATTCAAAGCTGTATGCCGCATACTACGACAGTACCAATGATGATCTTAAATTTGCCAAGTCGGTGAACGGCGGGGTGAACTGGCTTGCTGAAGATATAAGGATCATAGACAGCGGAACAACAGTTGGAAGAGGGATCTCTCTCTGTGATATTACAGACTGGGTATACGTAAGCTATATAAAGGAGAATACCTACGATGTACTTTTTTCCAAATCTTATGATTCGGGTGCTACATGGTCAACACCGGTTGTTGCGCATGATATAACCATTTCGGCCATCAGCCCCTGCACTTCACTGGCTGTATACGGTGATACGACCTACTATATTGCCTACGCCTACAGCTCAGTACTCGGATTTGTAAAATCCACGGATTCCGGTGTCACATGGTCGGCGGAAACAATTATTGATTACTGCGGCACCACGTACGACAACTGCATGTCGCTTAAGGCCAGCGGAAACACCCTTCATCTCGCCTATTTCGACGGTACCGATATCATGTATACCAAGTCAACAGACGGGGGCAGCAGCTGGTCAACTCCGGTTACGGTACATGCGGGTGCAGATTATACAAATGCCGTATCGCTGGCATTCAGCGGAGATACAATTTACATTGCTTACCACGACGGGACTTCCGGAGTAAAGGATCTCTGCATAGCAAAATCCATTGACGGCGGCATTTATCCCGGCCTAAAACTCCCTGATAGGCCGGGTGCAATTATCGCCGTTGTTATCTGTATGCACATCTTCACGCCAATGCGCGTCAGTACCGGAAACTACAAACCAATACACCCAGCTGTAAATGCCAACATCCTTGGATGAACAGACAAATATATTGAACCCGGGGAATAATGTGCCATAGTAGCCGCTCATGACATTCATCAGGTGATTTGCCTCACCCCAGCTCGGCATAAACCAGTCTCCGGAATATCCATTAATACTGTATTCAGTACATGCGCGTGCCATGTAGTTTCCGTCCCCCAGAGCGTCAACAATGATTCCTGTATTTTTCTTTCCGGCCCACTCGACATCACCTAAACTTGTTTCGAGTAGATAGGTTGCTGAAGCTGACACATTATCACCGGAGGTCGATTCGTAACTCCACGGGATTCCACCGCCTATATTCTCGGAAGCAACTTCCAGATAGCGCCAGCCGTCGGAATAAGAGCCTTTGTCGTAAAAAACAAAGCCTCCGGATGGACCGGGATAGAGTGAATTGGCCCCGGTAATTGGGGCATTTGCATGGAACATGGGAGAAATATTTGTTTCGTAAAGGCCGTCTGCAGATTTTATATAAATAACTACATTTCCAGCAGCTGTAACCGGAGTATCGGTTACCTTCATGCTGACTGATCTGCTGTCACCTTCCGGGGTGAATGAAAAGTCGGTGTTTGCGCACGACCACTCAACACCGAGGTTGGTGGCTGTCTCGGGGAGGACTGTCGCAACCAGCGTCTCAGTCATACCTGTCAGGAAACCCTGAGGGTTTTTATTGAGTGTAATACTGGTTACCGGAATGCCGGAACTGGACGTCCCCGCAGAAGAAAGCGCGCTCTCGAAGGACTGGGTT
>QKCC01000155.1 GCA_003245835.1 Spirochaetales bacterium
TATTGTTCTGGTAGGGATGGGAACAACACGAATCGCTTTACCTTTGGGGACCCATATTCGGCCGTCTTTGTTTATTGTCTGTATTACTTTTAATCCCTTTACCTTCCAATTAACTGCAGCCCAATCAAGGGCGCGCGCCTCAGAAGTTCGTAATCCTGTAGAGAATAGAAGAGCCATGAAAACACCAGTCTGATAAGCCTTGCCCCAGACTTCTTTTAATTCGCTTGTATTTTCTGGAAACAATTTTAAAGCATCAGCATCGGTCAATATTTCCTTTTCTTGATTGTGCACAACGGGGGAAGTAATGTCTGCAGCAGAAAAACTGATCAGACCTTCCCGTCGTAAATCGCCGATGATTATTTTCATTGTCCCATAAATATGCTTTTTCCATTGGCTGGAATAATTAAGCGAAAAGATCCAGCGTTCAATCGCTACCGGTGAAAGTTCGTTGAATCGGTGCTTTTCGAACTGCGGCAAAATATGGTTGTCGAGTCTGGCGCGATGCTGTTCACGGGTATCAACATTTAATACTTTTCCGGCGCCGGTCCGGCGGATCCACCATGGACAATTTTCATCTTTAAAGTATTGGCCGGCATATTCTCCGAAATTGGTAAACCCTCTTGCAGCTGATGAGATTGCAAGCAGCTTTTCGCAATAGCGCTCAGCCTTCCGCCTGGTAGACTTAGGGTTTTCTACTTTTATACCTGTTGAATGAAAGCTGGTTTCGTCCCGAAGTTTATAATACCAATACCCGTCTTGTTCTTTGATTCGATAAGGATCTGACTTTCTACCCATGTTAACCCCTTAATAATTATTTCGGGCAGGATAAGCGGCAGGATAAGTATTTTTTACTGATCCAATAAAAAAGCTTATTACGTAATTCCTTACATAATAAGCTTTTATTTTTACGTCCAAGAGGATTCGAACCTCTGACCTACGGCTTAGAAGGCCGTTGCTCTATCCAGCTGAGCTATGGACGCATGTTCTATGTTGACGGGCTTAATCAACTTTTCAGTTCGAGTCCGAAACAAACCCGAACAGCCCGTATTCGGGATGAGAGGACTCGAACCTCCGATTTCCTGCTCCCAAAGCAGGCGCCTTAGCCACTAGGCAACATCCCGTCTCTATCGATGTGGGCAAAGTATAAGAATTTTAAATGGATGCGTCAAGGTATGCAGAAAAGAAAACATGCGGTTTTTATTGGCTTTTGCTGCAATTATCTTGTCAGAGTTAATTATTTGTACAGGAAAGAAATACTTCCTAATAATCCATTCTTACGAACGGAATGACGGTCTTCGCAAGCAGTTCGGCTACGTCCGCTTTCCGTTCGGGAGTCATTTCGTCATCGCGGCTGATCAGACTTTCGAATCGTCCCATAAAATGTTCCGGCAGGGTGTTAAGCTTCTTAAGCTTGCCTGCTATATTCCGCCGTGACGGTTCAAACGCATGGTTTATAGTAAAAACAAGGCTGCAGAGCGTTTTCATAAAGCCGCCGAGTGCAATTAGGTAGAAGTATTCGTCCTGCTCCATTACTGCGGACTGCAGATCAATCAGGTAGTGTTCCATTGTTGCCGCTGATGTAGAACCGAGCATGTTCCAGAACTCGTCGGGCAGCTGCTGCAGCTTCTGTTTAATCTGGTCCAGCCAAAGATTTTTCTGGACCAGCACTTTCCCGTTGAGCAGACGATAGAACATATAGGTTCCGGATGCCCTGAACGCGCCTACATCCCCCGGTTTCATCTCAAGGATTGTGTTGATACGGTCCAGGTTCTTGAATTCAATCCTTACAGGAATATCCTCAATAAAAAACCGGTCTTTTTTTCCGTAGCTTGATGATTCAAATGCTCCGGCATCGGAAAACACTGTCTGACGGATTTCAATATCAGGTATCTCTCCCTTGTAATACACATCAAGGCTGATGAAAAAGTAGGGGCTTATAAGATCCGCTTCTTCAGATTCAAGTATAGTGATTGCATCCACCTGTTCCCATTTGGACAGACGGTCAGCGAGGTCTGTTGAGATCCTCCGGACTTTGTTTTTCATACTGTATATTCTATCATAATTGTATTATGATTCATATGCCCATTTTTTATTTGTTTCTGGGGGGAACTTGTATCTATCCGTAATTAAACCGCCTAATAACGCAGAAACGGCACTTATGAAGCTTAAAAGGAAGCTTTATACAGAGACCGGTGTGCTGTCAGCGTGGTCACTTAGGCCGTTTATTCCCGTGGCTTTTTTTGATGAAGACAATTTCAGGGTGGAACGGAAGGATTTGCCGGTACTTCCTGCGGAAGGGATCGCCGTCAGCGATGTTTCGATACTCGACGGTCAGTACTGCCTAACTTCGGAGAGCTGCCGCAGGTTTTGTTCCGAAGCTGCCGGACTTTTTTGTCAAAAGCCTGGTTTCAGCGCACTTTTTTCCGGGGTGCATCTGTTTGATCCTGCTGAATGCGGTCCGGACCTTTCAGGCAAGCTCCGGATGCGTGTTCGGCATCTGCTTGAAGGCGAGGCTGAATCGGTTTTGAACTGGAAGAGCTGTACCCTTGAGGTATATGAAACTGAGCCTGATCTTTTTTCTTCTGAAAACGAGTGGTGGAAAAGGGTATTGTTCGAGACAGTTTTTGAGATCAGCTTTTTAAAAGCGAAACCGCGTTAACTATCCTGTTTCTGCCGGTTTCCTTGGCTTTATAAAGTGCCTGATCAGCCGCTGCGTTCAGCTCCGAAGCATTTTTGATTTGTGGAAACGCGGCTATTCCGCAGCTGAAGGTAACGTAGAAATCACTCTCTGATGAGATCTGCCGAATTTGTGAAAAGCTTTCACGTATCTTGTCCATAATTTGATGCGCGTTCTCTACATCAGTGTTGAGTAAAATGACGGCAAACTCCTCGCCGCCGTACCTGCCTATGATATCGGTTCGCCTGAGACGGTCCTGAAGCAGCCTGGAAAGGCTTTTGAGTACCCTGTCGCCGGTCATATGGCCGTGCTCATCGTTCACAAGTTTGAAGTGGTCGAGATCTATCATCGCAAAGCACAGCTTTGCCCCTGTACGTTCAGATCTAAGCACTTCGTTGTAAAGCGCTTCCTTAAGATTAACGTGGTTCAGAAGACCGGTAAGTGAGTCTCTTTCCATAAAATATCGGAGCGTCCGGTTTCGTTCGGCTTTCGATGTTACCGAAGAGATAAGGTAATCCGGTTTGATGGGTTTTGTAAGAAAATCATCGCCGCCGAGCCGGAGTGCCTCGAGCTGGATTTCCTTGTTTGATTCGAACGAAAGAAATACTATCGGAATGCTCACAAAGGCTTCCTGCTGCCTGATGATCGCCGCAAGGTCAGGTCCGTCGCAGTCAGGCATGTACATATCCATAAGTATCAGGTCCGGTTTTGCCTCGGACATAATATCCAGGACCTTTTTCGGGTCCGATGCCACTGACGTAATCATCCCGGCCTGCTGAAGTACCAGGGCGTAATATGAAACCTGTTCGAGGTCATCATCGATTATCAGGATATGGTATGGATTCGTGTTTTCATCGTTTGTCAGGCTGTCGACCCGGTCTATAAGCCTGCTTACATCTAGAGGGATTGTAAAAAAATCATCGCCGCCGGCACGGACGCACTCAAGCCTGATTTTAAAATTATCCTTGTCAGAGAAGAATATTATACTGAGGTTCCGTCCCGAGCTGTCCTTGATCTTTTTTACAGCCGCAGCTGTCATCGGTTTGTTCTCAATTATATTGGTATTCATGATCAGAAGCTCATTATTTGCTTCTTCCATATGCTCTTTCAATGATGAAAAATTATTAACGATCTGAACTGTATATCCGAAATAGCCTAACTGCTCGGAAAGGTCTTTCGAAATCAGATCATGCTCACCAAGCACAAAAATTATCTTTTTTTGTTCATGCTGATCTGAAATATCCGTCAGGGAAATACTGTCGTCCTCTTCGGTAATGAATTGGGCCGGATTTGCGCATATTTCACGAATCTGTTTAAGCAGTTCTACTATTTCTTTTTTGATTGGCGGGGTGACTATAGTTCCGGATGAAATAATTCCCCCTATTAGCTGCTCAAAATCGCGGGCCGTTTCTGTCAGCACAGTCAATCCGAAGGTTGCCGCTGAACCGGCTATCTTATGAATATTCAGCTTCAGCTCTGAGAGCTTCGCGGTACTGCTGTCGTTCTCTATAATGTCAACGGCTATTTTTTTTAGAAGGTTGTATCTGCCCGGAAGTGTTTTCAGGTAACTGTTTTTAAGAGCTTTCAGCCTCTCATTAGTTTTTTCTGATAATACATTCATACTACTTTATTCTCACGTTATTATGCATTATATTATTATGTATATGAATAATTGTAAATCTCTTTCACACAGCCTCGAAGATTATCTGGAAGCCATTTTGGTTCTCGAAACAAAAAACCGTGTTGCACGGGTGCGGGATATAGCCGCCCATTTGGATGTCCAGATGCCTTCAGTAACAGGCGCAGTCAAAAATCTAAAAGAAAAAGGTCTTGTTGATTACGAAAAGAACTCGTTTATCATGCTGACCGAAGCCGGAAAGAAAACAGCTGAAGAAATCTTCAGAAAACATTCCGTGCTGGTGGATTTTCTCGAAAATGTGCTGCTTTTATCTCATGAAAAAGCAGTGGCTCAGGCATGCAATATGGAGCATGTAATTGATTCGGAAGCTGCAGTAAGGTTCGCCAACTGCGCTTCGTACATACAAAAAAGTATAGAAGACGGCAAAATCGATTCCAAACAATGGAAAAAGAATATAACAGCTTAAAAGCTCTTACCTTCCCAGCTGCATAGATACTTAAGCGGACATTCCGGGCATTGCGGTTTTTGTGCCCTGCAATAGTCACGTCCAAGTTTATTCAGCAGCATGGAAAGCCTGTACTGAAGCTTTTGAGGGACCTTTTTTGAAAGGTCGTATTCTATTTTATCCGGATTTCTCTCCTCTGTCAGACCGAGTCTTGAGACGGTACGGGCAAAGTGCGTATCGACAATGATTGCGGGAAGCCCGAAGCATGCTCCCCTGATCACATTCGCGCTTTTCCTGCCGACTCCGGGCAGCTCGAGCAGCTCTTCCATCGTTTCCGGTACTCGGCCGGTGTGTTTCTGTGCGATAATCGAAGCGGTGCTGATAATGCTGCGTGCTTTGGTGTTGAAAAAACCTACCGGGCGTATGATTTTAGCGACGTCAGCTGTATCTGCCTTGCCTAGATCTTCCGGGGCAGGGTATTCGGCGAATAAATGCGGAAGAATCGTGTTTACCTGCCGATCGGTGGTTTGAGCCGAGAGGATTACTCCAATGAGCAGCTGAAAGCTGTTTTCAGCCTCAAGAAAGGTAATATCCCCGTCGGTAAGGTTATTGAGTATTCCGTAAATCTCCGTTATTTTAGTTTCTATCTTCATCATGAAACGCCTTTACATAAATTTGAAATTCTGGTATGTTACTAATCCAGTATACAAGCGTAAGGTAGGAATATAATGGCTCGTAAATGTGATATATGCGGAAAAGGTACGATTGCAGGCAACAATGTCAGTCATGCCCATAACAAAACCAGAAGGGTTTGGAAACCGAATCTCGTGAAGATGCAGGCGCTTTTGGATGGTAAGAAGAAGACCATCAAAATCTGTACCCGCTGTCTCAGATCCGGAAAAGTTCAGAAAGCCGTCTAATCCCGAACGCATAATTTTAATCAGCAACACTAAATTTCAACCCATCAAAAGCAGGAGCAATGCCCTCGGGCAGTTCCTGCTTTAGATCTTCATGCAGTACGTCATGGCAGAGATGGGTGAACCACGTCCGTACAGCCCCGATGCGCCGGGCGGCTTCAGCCGCTTGCGGAATTGTGAAATGCGTCGGATGCGGACGGTATCGTAATGCATCGATAATCAGGTCACTGACCCCTTCCAGTTTCTTATAGCTTTCGACGGGAATAGTGCTGCAGTCGGTAAGGTAGGCAAAATTGCCGATCCGGTACCCAAGGACATCTATCTCGCCGTGTTTCAGCGGTATCGGCAGAATATCGATCCCTTCGATTGTAATTTCAGCACCTTCTTTCAATTTAGATTCAGAGATCGTATGCAGTGTAATTTTAGGTTTGCCGCCGCCCCTCTGTGTTTTTCTGAAAATGTAGCTGAAACGCTCTTCAAATTCATGAATTGCGAGTTCATTCGCATACACTGGAATTGTTCTTTCGAAGGTGTAGGGCCTTATATCATCAAGGCCGTGGACATGATCCGCATGACAGTGGGTTATCAGAAGTCCGTCGATATAGGGAATTTTCTCGCGAAGCGCCTGCTGTCTGAAATCGGTGGATGTATCTATAACTATCGAAACATCATCTTTCTGAATCCAGATTGATGCCCTGGTGCGGTTATCGTGAGGATCCTGCGACGTACAGACTTCACAGCTGCAGTTGATTGACGGAACGCCGAATGACGTACCGGAGCCGAGTACGGTTATTTCCATATTCAAGATAATACCTGTATTTTATTACGATGACCATAGCATAAAAAGTTTTAAATAGAGTTTGATTATGCCTCGATATGGCTGTAATATTGGTTTTTACAGGAGGCGTTGTATGTCCATATCTATTCCAGGTCCGGAAAGCCTTGAAATCCTAAAGAAAGGTCCCAGGCTCTTCAAAGACGGCGGAAGATACGAAGAAGCCGCTGCAGATGCCGCTAAAAGGGGGCTCAAACCGCCGCCCCAGATGATCAACGCAAAAGGCGAGGGCGCATATGTAATAGATGCTGACGGCAACCGAATCATTGATTTTCATGCCGGCTGGGCCTCGAATCCGCTCGGAAACGCAAATCCTGAGATAATCGAGGCTGTTCAGGGGGCCATGAAGCAGTACGGTTTTATTTATGAACACAGTCTGCGCTATGATCTTGCCGAGGTCCTGACCGATATTTCTCCGGGGAAAAAATTCACAAGAACCAATTTTGAAATATCAGGGACAGAAGCGGCTGAAGCCGCCGTCACATACGCGATAACGGCTGCGGGAAGGCCGCTGATAATAACATTTGAGGACCAGTTTCACGGCGACAGTATTGCAACGAGGCTGCTGGGGTCAAACCGGGGTGCGCACCGCAGACTCGGTTTTGAGGCCTGGAGGGGCGGGGTAATAACTGTTCCCTGGCCCCACAGCTACAATATTCCCGCCGGCATGAGCTTCGAACAGTATACTGATTATGTGCTCTGGTATATAGATTCCTTCGTATGCAGAAAGATCGCGGATCCTGAAACAATTGCCGGAATACTTGCTGAACCTCTGCTGTCCGAGGGCGGCAACTGGATCCCTCATCCCAAATTTATGCCCGGTCTGCGAAAACTTTGTGACAAGTACGGCTGGCTGTTCATCTCGGACGAAGTGCTGGCCGGAATGGGGCGAAGCGGGAAATGGTGGGCCATCGAGTATGATGATGTCCAGCCTGACCTGATTGTAATCGGTAAGCACCTGACCGGCGGAATTGAACCTATTGCTGCAGTTATCGGTACCGAAGAGGTCCTTGCGGCTAATGACGGCCATTCAGGAAGTACTTTTGCCGGAACCCCTGCAGGCTGTGCTGCCGGTTTAAAGACTATCGAAATTATGAAGCGTGACGGGCTGGTTGAGCGGGCAGCTGTTCTCGGTGAAAAATACCTTGAGCGGATGAAAAAGTGGGAAAGTGAATTCCGCATAATCGGACAGGTTAGGGGCAGGGGACTTCTGCTTGGGGCGACGGTAATAAACCCTGAAACAGGCCAGCCGAGTGTTGATCTTGCACGGGCAGTTCATAATGAAGCTTTGAGCAGGGGTTCCTGGATTATATGGGACAGTGAGCCTCAGATTAGATTCTACCCGGCACTGAACATGGATGAAGAAATTCTCGAGAAGGGGCTTACCCTGGCTGAAGATGCAATTAGAGAGATCGATCGTAATTATTCTGAAAACAATTATCCGTTCTGGACAACCGGTGTTTTGTGGTGATTATTAAAATCCGTTTCAGCCTGGGCGCAGCCTGATGGAACGGGTTTAAAGCGTAAGGCGGCCTTTCCAGGGGCCGCGGCGTATTTTTCTGATGCATCCTTCGGCAAGAAGTTCATCAAGTACTTCCGCTGCGTCCTTCCTCGTAAGTCCGGCGTGTATAGCTGCAGCCATTTTTGCCGCCCCGGAAGTATTCAATATGCGTCTACGTTTTTTTATAAGTTCAGTCATTTCATTATGCCATCCAGCCTGATGCCGCACCGTATTTCTGCATACGTCGCAGCCGAAACAGGTTTCCGGTTCCGCACCGAGCAGCCTCATAAGCGATTCTCTTCTGCATCTGCTCGTGTTTTCGGCGAATCCGAGCAGGGCTGCATACCTTGAGTAAGCCGCATCCGCGAGGTCTTTGCTGTTGCCGGTGAGCCGGTCTGAAGGAGAGAGAAGCAGGATCGCCTCTGCAGGGTTTCTGTCGCGGCCCGCACGGCCGGATTCCTGCAGGTATGCCTCGACTGACGGAGACAGGTTGTAATGAATAACGGTCCTTATGTTCGATTTATCGATGCCCATACCGTACGCACAAGTAGCACAGAGGATCCCGTCTTCCGAACCGAAGAACCATTTCTCTATTTTAGCTTTTTCATGCTTATCAAGGCCTGCGTGATAGAAGAAAATATTCTCACCGCCAAGCCTCAACCGCAGCTGCAGCGCTTTTTTTCGGCTGTTTTCCGCGTTGAGCAGAACACGAGAGCGGGTCTCTCCGCTCCGGGGACAGCAGCTTCCTGACGGGGCTGTCCAAGCAGATTCTGCAGGCTGTTGATTTTACTGTATGTTGGAAGCACGGTGTATGCTATATTCGGCCTGTCCGGGTTTGCCGACACGATGCGCGGGCTGTCATCCGGAAAAAGAACCTCGATTACCCTCTGCAGTACAGTTTCCGAGGCAGTAGCGGTAAAGGCTGTCACAATCGGAATCTGCGCTTCTGTGTAGATCCTGCGGCTTTCAAGGTATGCGGATCTGAACGTATCGCCCCATTCCGAAACGGTGTGCACTTCATCAAAAACAAGGTGCATGAAGGCGCTGTCTTTCAGCTTCGGCAGCACCTGCGGTGAAAGTGCGGTCTCGGGGTTGGTCAGAACGATCTTTATTTTTCCGCTTTTAATTCCCTGAAAAACTGATTTCCTTTCAGATTGGCTTTGACCGCCTGTAAGGCATGCAGCTCCTATTCCTGCGGATTCGCATCTTCGCAGCTGATCGGCTATCAGCGATAGCAGCGGAAAGATGACCAGCGTGGGGCCGTCGAGCAGCACCGAAGGCAGCATGAAACAGAGGCTTTTGCCCGCGCCGGTAGGCAGAATTACTATCTGCCGTGATGGAAAGTCGGCAACATCATCATTGTCCCACGGCCCTGCAGCGTTAAGGTCTCTGAGCTTTTCATCTGTTTCCAGGATGTTCGATATCACAAGCCTCTGGTACGGGAACAGGTAATTTATACCGAAATATTCCGAGGCAGCCTCGTTCAGCGGGTCGGGAACCGGGTCGGCATCAGGTTCATAAAATGGCTCCATAATGGGTAATTAACCCTTATAGGCTGTATTGCTTCAATTACCGGGGTTCCTGACAGCTGATTTGGATTTTCCTGCGGCGGCCCGGAACGCCGGAACCATAAGCAGAATCAGGACCAACGGGATTATCATGGCACGTTTGATTCCTATAAGCTCTGCGCTGACCCCCATCAGCCATTGAAACAGCATCGCACCTACACCGGCGCCCAATGCAAGCGCTCCCGTTGCGGATCCCATATCATTCGGAAACCTTCGATTAATTTCAACCATCGTGTTGGGGTAACCGCCGGCCATTCCAAGGCCGATTATAAAAACTGTAATGTAGATCAGGACCGCTGATGAAGTCAGCAGGAACGGCACTCCTGCTGCCGCTGCAAGCAGCGACGAAAATCCAATCAGCTGCATTCCGCTCAGCCGTCCTGAAAGCAGTGAGTTGAGCAGCCTCCCTGCCATTATTCCTGCCCAGAAGAGAGACATACCTGTACTTGCATGCATTTTCGAAAAGCCCAGACCTGATTCGAGGTAGTATACTATCCATACGGAAAAACCGAGTTCTCCGCCGACGTACAGAAACAGGGTGAGCATCCCAAGAATCAGCGTCCTGTTTTTCATCAGTTTGATCAGACCTGAGGATGTCGTTGCGCGATTTCCATCCTGACTCTGCCGGCTTCCCGAACTTTCAATACTGCCTGCAGCCGGTTTTCCGGATGGAAATGAGGATAATGCAAACACAACTGAAAGAAGTCCGGCCGGCACTGCAGCAGCAAGGTATATGTTCTGCCATCTGCCTCCGCCTGAAAGATATGCTCCTATCAGCAGGGGCATAATGAACGCTCCCACACTGAACGTCAGGTGGACAAGGTTCATTATTTTTCCCGGATTTGCGGATCGAATCATTGCCGGGATTATATTTGCCGATGTTTCGACTGCTCCCGCGGAAAGAATCAGCAGAAAATTAAGCAGAGCTGCCGCCCAGAAAAAGGGATTGATCCCGAAGAGAATCAGAAGAACTATTTCAGCAGCCAAAGCTGTCGTAATTACTATCTTCATACCGGCCTTATCTATGGCGAGGCCGCCGGTCAGGGGGCCGATCACTGAGCCTAACGAGCCTGCTCCGAGCAGCAGCCCGGCTGTAGCTTCACGGATTCCGAAAGTTTTCATAATCTCCGGAATCATCGGTCCGAGCATCAGCATGATAATTGAATGTTCCACCATCAGAAGGCAATTGAGAATAAAAAGTGTTCTGTCTCTCATTTTAATTCCTGTTTAATAGAATCATAAGGTTAACATTTAAAAGGTGTCAATCAAATAAACAGGTATAACACGGTATATCGCCGTGAAGACGGTATTCAGGGTTGAGGTCAGGATTCCGCCTGCGATTGATGTTTGAAAAGAAACAGCAGGTCCTTCTGCGGCCCTCTTATTTTTACTTCTGTGCCTCTGATCTTCAGTCTTGTATAGATACCAAGCAGAGCTGTAGCGCATTCCCGTTCCATCGAAATAATGTTAGTCATATCGAGTATGATAACCGGGGTATTTCTTTTCATCTCAAGTTTCAGCAGCTGTACCAGGTACTGCAGGTTCGGCAGATTCATCGCACCGCTGAGGATTAATACTCCCGGATGAGCTGCGTCAAGTTTGATATTGAAGCTGTTTTCCCAGGCAGCTTCCTGTTCCGGTTCTTCCGGTTTACTGCTGAACTGTTCAAACATCTCATTTGTATTCCGCAGCCTCTGAACGAGCCCCCTTATCAGATCCATAAACCATGAAGGAACATTATAGATGTTGTTATAAAATTCCCTAACATCGATCACGTGTACGACTCCAGGTTTTTCGGCTCTTACGTCAGCAGAACGTGTGCCTTCCTTTATAAGCGACATCTCGCCGATTACATCTCCGGCTTCGGCATGTGCAAGGTTAATATCCGCGGTTTCAGTGTGCCGCGAGATGGAAAAGGTGCCGTTTTTAACGACATACATGATATTTTCAATGTCGCCCTGACGTATCAGCAATTCGTTTTTTTCGACGTGTTTCAGCGGTACCTTAGTGGCAGCAAGAATGTTCTGCAGCCCTTTAATCGACAGCACCTTGTCCCTGATAAGCTGAATATTTTCGATCAGAATCTTTTCCTCAGCCACCGCAGCTGATTTGGTCAGCCCGAAAATAAAATTGATACCCGCCTGATCGATATCAATTACGTCAGAGAAGTCAAGGATCAGCGGTACTACCTTTTTCAGCCGCATTTCCCTGATCTTTGATTTAACCTTTTCGAGAGATACTTCGTTCAGCTGCCCCTTCAGGTAAAGCCGTTCGGGTCTGTTTTTTCCGGTACTGATTTCAAGCGCCTGAAGATCTTCGGCCCTTCGGCCTGTCTGAATATCATGGTTCTGGCTGCTCAGAAGATAATCACCCAGCAGTTCGGTGGTTGCGCGGATTCGGCGTACAAGGACACGGGCAATCGATACTGCCCAGGACGACAGCCCCAGATTTTCATCCTCAAGTATTTCGGGCGGGATTTCGGTTGCAAGGACGGAGGTTTCAGCCACCACTGTTGCGGAGCGTTTGACACCGGTTAGAAACGACATTTCACCGATGTACTGGCCTTTACCCAGTTCAATCAGCGGAATAAGCTTTCCGTCTTTCTCGATAAGAATCTTGACTAGGCCGCTGCGTATAATGTACATATTCCGCGAGGTTTCTCCGGCTTTGAAGATTACATCTCCTTCATCGAACCTGACAAGTCTGTTGTTCATTCTTTAAGGATAATGTAAGTGAAATTAAAACGCAAATATATTTCGTTACTATTTAAAGGGTGGAGGATTGGTGATCCTGACATCTGTTCCTGATGTCTTCATCCGGATAATAACACCGTCAAGGGCTGCTCTGCATGATTCTTCCATCATGGTGACTTCAGACAGGTCAAGCTCTATGAGTTTGCGTTTCTTCATCATCTCGTATCTGAGCATATACATGAGGTACTGCATATTGGATAACGTCATCACTCCGCTGACCGCAAATTTCCCGGGCATGGTGGAATCAAGCACAATCCCCAACGGTTTATTCCAGTTTCCGGCAGGTTTGGCTATATCTTCCCCGCGCTCAAAC
>QKCC01000296.1 GCA_003245835.1 Spirochaetales bacterium
CTGCTGCCCTGGGTCGAAAACGGAACAGTAATCCTGATCGGCGCCACGACCGAGAACCCGTATTTTGAAGTCAACAAGGCGCTCGTAAGCCGAAGCCGGATCTTTCAGCTTAAGCCGCTTACTAAGCAGAACCTTCATGACATAGCAATGCAGGCTGTCCGCGATGCGGTCCGCGGATACGGCAGGTTCGAAGTAAGCTTCGAACCCGAAGCGCTCGACCACCTTATAGAAACCTCCAACGGCGACGCGCGCAGCCTGCTGAACGCAGTTGAGCTTGCGGTAGAGACAAGCGCTGAAAATTTCCCTCCGGTACCGGGTACCGGGATATCGGTAAGCCTCGAGACCGCTGAAGAGAGCATTCAGAAAAAAGCGCTCCTCTACGATAAAGAGGGCGACTATCATTACGATACTATCAGCGCATTTATCAAGTCGATTCGCGGCTCTGACCCCGACGCGGCCCTCTACTGGCTGGCCACTATGGTCAGGGCCGGAGAGGAACCGCGATACATATTCAGGCGGATGCTTATAAGCGCAAGCGAAGACATTGGGCTGGCCGACCCGGCGGCCCTCGGTGTTGTTGAATCGGCGGCAGCGGCCTTCGACCGTGTCGGACTTCCGGAAGGCCGCTTTCACCTGGCGCAGGCAGCACTGTACCTCGCAACAGCCCCAAAATCAAATACAACACTTGCATTTTTTGACGCCCTCGCGGCCGTCGAGCAGGAATTCGCGCGCGAGGTTCCGAACCATCTTAAGGACGCGGGGCGTGACAAGGAAGGCTTCGGCCATGGTGAGGGCTACCTCTACCCCCATGCATATAAGGACCACTGGGTAGCGCAGCAGTATCTTCCGACAGGACTTCAGGGGCGAATATTCTATGAACCTACCGATGTGGGCTTTGAAGCGGGAATAGCCGAACGGATAACAAGGCGCAGAGAGATTCAGCTTGCTACCGTTATTGAAGACAGAACAGAAGAGATCCTGACTTTCTCACCGCCGGACCGCGAAAGCGAGAGATGGCATAACCGGGTAAACCGCGAAACCGGACGTACCCTGGCGGCAGTCCGCGACCGCCTTTTCAAAGCAGTTGATTACGACAGGCCGGAAGCTGATCCGCATATAACAGGAAAAGCCGGCAGCCCCGGACAGGCAGGCACACAGCAGCAGGTATACGGGTTCAGCCGTCACGACTGTATACTGGTGCTCGAACCGGGGGTCCCGGTACTGCTCTGGGAGGCGCTGCGCAGGACGCCTGAAGGGTCCGTTTACTATATGCCTTCAGATGAAAAAACGGCCGAAATATGCCGGCACCATGCATCTACTCTGCCCGAAGAAAACAGGCCTGTAGAACTGCATTCATCGGGAGCTTCAATTGCGGACGGCGCGCTCCGAAAATCACTTGCACAGGAGCTCCGGTTTGAAAAAATAATTCTGCGGGATATGCTCACCAATTCAGAAAAACGGGCAGGTATCCTGCAGGAACTTGCGGCAGTAATCAGACCCGGTGGGTTCCTTGTGTTGAACCAGTTTATACCTTCTAAAGCCCAGCGGCTGTCTTATCTTGGAGGTCTTGCAGCCCTTGAAAAATCTGCACCAGACAGCTTCCGCCTGCTTCGCGAATGCGAGAATGAGCTCTACGGCAATTCATCCAATCCAATGATAAATTGGACAGAAAAAGACATAGCCGAAGCGGTTGAACTGACCGGGTTCAGAACTGAATACAGCATCTACACAATTGAAGAGAACCGGCAGATAAGCGCCGGAGATATTTCAAAATGGTTCGATCCTGCCGGCTCCGGGTACGGCGGGTACCTGTCCGCGCGAATGCCGGCGGAAGACTTCCGAATTCTGAGTAATTCCGTTACGGAATTACTCAGCGGCAGAACTGAAAAATGGACCCTCAGCTTTCTGCTTCTCAAAGCATTCTAATACTTGACTATATTTGTCGTATTTAATATATTTAGCCTCCCCTAACAATCATTCTGCAGCAGGCAGAACTTCACAGGAGGAATTATGGCGGGATTCAATGTACCGAAAGGCAAGATCGTCAGACGGTTCGGAGAGAATATTTTCGGCAGTCCAAAATACGACAAGCTGCTCAAGCACAAACCGAACGGTCCCGGAAAGGACCGAGGTGTAAATAAACGGAGAAAAATCAGCGATTACGGACTTCAGCTGAATGAAAAACAAAAATTCAGATTCAGTTACGGATTGTCGGAAACCCAGTTCCGGAATCTGTATCTTAAAGCCAGAAAAAGCAGCGGCGATACCGAAAACAAACTGATTGAACTGCTTGAGTGCAGATTTGACAATGTAGTATACAGAATGGGATGGGCATCGACACGCGCCCAGGCAAGGCAGATGATTAATCACAAGCACTTTCTTGTGAACGGAAAATGCCTGAACATACCGTCCGCGAAGATCAATCCCGGAGATATTCTGAGTATCAAGGAACACAAGGGTATCAGAGAACTTGCACGAAACAATCTGTCCGGCGCAGGGTCTGTCAGTTCTGTATGGCTCGAGTCAGATAACGACAGCCTTACTGGTAAAATGACAGCCAAACCGGACCGGGCGGCATCTGCACCTGTAGGAAAGACCCAGCTTGTGGTTGAGTATTATTCACGCAGATAGTACTTGTGCAAGTATTGAGTAATTATATAGTCGGAATCGAATTACGAAGTGACGTTCGGCTTGACAAAAAACTCAAAATATTGCATATTCCTATCCACATCATGGTGGATATAGTTCAATCGGTAGAGCACCAGATTGTGGTTCTGGGTGTTGCGGGTTCAAGTCCCGTTATCCACCCTTTTGGCGCCTGTCCTTAAAGGCAGGAGCTGTGCGCCCGTAGCTCAGCTGGATAGAGCGCCGGACTTCGAATCCGTAGGTCGCAGGTTCGAATCCTGCCGGGCGTATGATTAATTTACCTCATGGTTTTAATCATTGTTCTTTATGATTAGCATGGGCCGTTAGCTCAGCTGGGAGAGCAGCAGACTCTTAATCTGCGGGTCGTAGGTTCGATCCCTACACGGCTCAAAACTTTTTTATTTCTTATTGACCATGAAATAAAAAAGTGTATATAATGCGGAAACTCTCCGCAGTCACACTGCGAGAGTGGTGAAATTGGCAGACACGCCAGACTTAGGATCTGGTGCCTTACGGCGTAAGGGTTCAAGTCCCTTCTCTCGCATATCATTTAGATATGTGCCTCAGGGCGCCAGATGAAAACATCAAGCGGGAGTAGCTCAGCGGTAGAGCTCCACCTTGCCAAGGTGGATGTCGCGGGTTCAATTCCCGTCTCCCGCTCTACTAAAAGGCGATTAGGGTTCACCCTTAATCGCCTTTTTTTTCAGCAATCAGCCGTTGAAACAGAAACGGAAAAAATAACCATAAGATACGATGGAGTATAAGATGATCGTAAGCAAAAACCTTGAAACCCTTGAAAATTCTGCTGTAAAACTGACAGTAACAGTAGGCAAGGATGCGGTAAATAAAGAATACAACGACCTGCTTAACAAATATGCGAAGTCCGCACACATAAAAGGCTTCAGAAAAGGCAAGGCTCCCGCAAAAGTGCTCGAGCAGAAATTTGGAGAATCCATAAGGGGCGAGGCAACTATGAACCTTATGGAAAACACACTGAAAGTAGCCTATGAAGATATCGATAAAAAGCCGCTTCCATACGCGACCCCGGTCCTTCAGGAAGACGACGAAGAATCACTTATCACGCTCGACAGTGATTTCACCTTCGCCGTTACCTACGATACAATGCCTGAAGTAAAACTCGGCGAATACAAGGGCCTTAAAATAGAAAGCCCTGTCTGCAAAATCGGCAAACAGGATATCGACAGGGAGCTCGAACTGCTTCAGGAACAGAACGCAACAGTTGTTGAAAAATCCGAAGGCAAGACCGAGAAGGACGATATCGTAAACCTTAACTACTGCGAGCTTGACGCTGACGGCAATGTAATTGAAGAGTCAAAACGCGAAGACTTCGTGTTTACAATCGGCACCGGCTACAACGTATACAAGCTCGATGACGACATTATCGGAATGGCTTCCGGCGAAGAAAAAATCATCGATAAGGAATACGGCGATGATGAAGCCGACAAAAATCTCGCAGGCAAAAAGCTTAAACTGAAGGTTAAAATCAACAGCATCAAGGTCAAGGAACTTCCGGAACTCGATGATGATCTGGCCCAGGACATAAGCGATGAATACGAAACCCTGAAGGACCTCAAGGATTCTATCAAGAAACGGCTCACCGAAAGCGCCGACCGTTTCATCAGGGAGAAGAATCAGCAGGCCGTAATGGACCAGATTATTGAAGGTGCTGATATTGCAGTGCCGAAATCAATGATTGATGCCGAAATGGAGCAGTCATGGAGCCATTTCATCTCCCAGTCAAGAATGCCCGAAGAACAGGTCATTCAGATAATTGAAGCCCAGGGCAGAACCAAAGAAGATATGCTCGAAGAATGGAAACCCTCAGCCGAGAAGAATGTTAAATCCTACCTGATAACCGAAAAGCTTATTGAAGCTGAAGAAATACAGGTCAGCGATGAAGAGGTTGACGAAGAACTCAAAAAGCAGGCTGAAACAGCAGGCATGAGCTATGAAGACACAAAGAACTATTTTGAGCAGAACGGAATGCTTTTTTACCTCAGAAACGACATAAGCAACAGAAAACTTTTCGATTTACTGCTTGAGTCTGCCGAGATCAAAGAAGGAGCAAAAAAAGATTATCTGGACTTGATGCAGAATAAGGAGTAAATTAACAGCATGAATGAGAAAATGAACAGCCTTGTTCCCATGGTCATTGAACAGACAGGTATCGGGGAACGCTCATACGATATTTACTCACGGCTTCTTAAAGACCGGATAATTTTTGTCGACGGCGAGATCAACGATCTTACCGCCGATTTGGTGGTAGCCCAGCTTCTTTTCCTGGAGTCTCAGGATCCTGAACGGGATATAAATATTTACATCAATTCGCCCGGCGGTTCAGTTACCGCCGGTCTGGCGATATACGATACAATCCAGCATATTAAATCCGATGTACAGACCATCTGCCTTGGACAGGCAGCTTCAATGGGCGCCCTGCTTCTGACATGCGGGTCTGCCGGCAAACGCCTGGCGCTGCCGTCATCGAGGGTGATGATTCACCAGCCCTGGGGCGGTGTCCAGGGACAGGCTACTGACATCGGTATACAGGCAAAAGAAATTGTCAGGCTTAAAAAAATGACTATCGATTATTTTGCCCACCACACAGGCAAGAGCACCGATGATATTGCGAAGGATCTTGAAAGAGATTTTTTCATGTCGGCCGAAGAAGCCGTAAAATACGGTATAGTCGACAAGGTGCTTTCAAGAGGGGAAAATGGCTCGAAATAAATCCGAAAATAACAAGGTATGCTCATTCTGCGGGAAAAGCGCTGACGCAGCCAGAAAACTGATTGCCGGTCCCGGCGTTTACATCTGTGACGACTGCGTATACGTCTGCAAGAAGATCCTTGAAGAAGAGGAAGACATTCTTACAGGCGAATACCTCGACGAGGTCCCCAAGCCGCAGGACATTAAAGACTACCTTGATCAGTACATTATCGGACAGGACCAGGCTAAAAAGGTACTATCTGTAGCAGTATACAACCACTACAAGAGAATTACCCAGAACACCCAGCTCGACAAAGATGTTGAGCTCGAAAAATCGAATGTTCTGCTGATAGGACCCACGGGAACAGGAAAAACACTGCTTGCAAAAACCCTTGCCAAAAAACTGAAGGTACCGTTTGCGATTGCCGATGCGACAACCCTGACAGAGGCAGGTTACGTAGGTGAAGACGTTGAAAACATCCTGCTGAAGCTTATCCAGAACGCCGGCAATAACATTGCCGCTGCCGAAAAGGGCATAATCTATATTGATGAAATTGACAAGATATCAAGAAAGGGCGAGAACGTCTCTATAACACGCGATGTTTCGGGTGAAGGTGTTCAGCAGGCCCTTCTTAAAATAATCGAGGGAACAACAGCCTCGGTACCTCCGCAGGGCGGAAGAAAGCACCCGAATCAGGAAATGCTGAAAATTGACACGAAAAATATCCTGTTTATCTGCGGAGGCGCATTCGTCGGACTGGACAAGGTAATCGAGACAAGAATATCTCAGCATCCCATGGGGTTCGGAGCAGATGTCAGACCGAGTGACGAAAAGGATCTCGTAAGTCTTTACAACAACCTCCTCCCGGACGACCTTGTAAAATTCGGCCTTATTCCCGAGTTTATCGGAAGACTTCCGATAAACGTGACCCTTTCAAACCTTGAGGTTGAGAGTCTCAAAAGAATCATCACCGAACCTCGCAACTCGATAATCAGGCAGTACAAAGCCCTGCTTGAGCTCGACGACGTTGAACTTGAATTCGAAGAAAGTGCAATCGATGCAATAGCCGCGCTGGCCGTTAAGCGGAAAACCGGGGCAAGAGGACTGAGGGCCATAGTTGAATCAATCATGATGGAGATCATGTTCGAACTTCCCTCAATCGAAGGTGAAAAGCGCATAATTGTTAACTCCGACGTTGTCAACAACAGGGAAAAACCGGAAATCATTTCTTCCAAAAAATCCGCATGAAACTTGTGCCTGCCGGACTGAAAAGCGACAAGAGGGAACTTCCTCTTGTCGCCTTAAAAGACCTTGTAATACTTCCATATATGGTGACTCCGTTCTTTACCGGAAGAGCCGCCTCAATAAACGCAGTTGACGCCGCCATGGCGTCAGACAGAATGATCTTCGTTGCCTGTCAGCTGAATGAAACCGAAGAACCTGAAACTGACGATATTTTCAGCACCGGCACAATTGCACACATCCTGCAGGTACTCAAGCTTCCCGACGGCACCGCGAGGGTTCTGGTTGAGGGCAAACAGAGAGCCGTGGTAAGAAGACTCAGGTATGAACGTAATTACCAGTTTGTTCAGATCACCCCGATTAAGATAAACACCGAAACAGACGACGTACAGATTCCGGTTATGGCCGCGGTGCTCAAATCGTTTACAAAATACTGCAGCCTGAAAAAATCAGTCTCCAATGACGCCGTGAAGGCCGCCGAAAAGGCCGAGTATGCTGACAAACTCGCAGATATTGTTCTTGCGAATATGCAGATAAAAAAAGAGCTCAAACTTGAAATACTGGCAGTAATAGACACAAAAGAGAGGCTCGAATCACTTGCTGTTGTGATTGAAGCCGAGATTGAAATGCTCAATCTTCAGAGCAGCATCAGTACACGCGTTAAGAAAAAGATGGAAAAGAGCCAGAAAGAATACTTTCTTAACGAGCAGATAAAGGAAATAAACAAGGAACTCGGCCGGGAAAAGGACGATGCGGCAGAAATCGACGAATACGTGAAGACGATCGTGGCCAAACAGGCCCCCGAGGATGTAATAGACAAGGCAAAGAAAGAAGGCGCAAGGCTGTCAAAACTCCAGCCGATGAGCCCTGAATCCGGGGTGCTGCGGACCTACCTTGAATGGCTTGCTGATCTTCCCTGGGCTCTGAAAACCGATGACAACAAGGATCTGAAAAGAGCCGCCGAGATACTTGATGAAGACCATTACAATATGCGTAAACCCAAGGACCGCATTCTGGACTACATCGCGGTCAGGCAGCTCAAGGAAAAAATGAAAGGCCCTATTCTCTGCTTTGTAGGTCCCCCGGGGACCGGTAAAACATCGCTTGGAAAATCCGTCGCCCGTGCTTTGGACCGTAAATTCGTCCGGATTTCACTCGGCGGGGTCAGGGACGAAGCCGAAATAAGAGGCCACCGGAAAACATATGTCGGCGCCCTGCCCGGAAAGATCATCCAGTCCGTCAAAAAGGCCGGATCATCCAACCCTGTATTCCTTCTGGACGAAATCGACAAGATGAGTTCGGATTTCAAGGGTGATCCCGCGTCCGCGCTGCTGGAGGTACTCGACCCGGAACAGAACAGCACCTTTGTTGACCACTACCTCGAAGTTCAGTACGACCTTTCGGGAATAATGTTTATTACAACAGCGAACTCAATTCACAACATTCCCTACCCGCTCCGGGACAGGATGGAAATCATCGAAATACCGGGCTATACAGACCTTGAAAAGCTCAGGATTGCAACCGACTTTATACTGCCGAAGCAGATGGAAGAAAACGGACTATCCGGCACTCAGATAGAAATCCAGAAATCGGCCCTGCTGAAAATCATTCATAACTACACAATGGAGTCCGGGGTAAGAAACCTCGAGCGCCAGATAGGTTCAATACTGAGGAAAACCGCGCGTGAAGCGCTGACACGGGGCGAAACACTTGATGAATCCTATAAGAAGGTTATCAGCGCCCGGAGTATTAAAAACCTTCTCGGCAAAGAGCTGTTCGCCGACGATCTTGTTTACGCCGAAGACCGGCCGGGTCTTGTTCACGGAATGGCATGGACGGAACTCGGCGGCACACTGCTGCCTGTCGAAGCAGCGCTGATCGAAGGCAAGGGCGACCTGATACTGACAGGACAGTTGGGCGACGTAATGAAGGAGTCAGCCAGAACAGCCCTGTCGTTCATTCGGTCCAACTATGAGAAATTCGG
>QKCC01000212.1 GCA_003245835.1 Spirochaetales bacterium
ATGTAAATGTCAATATTGCAAGAAAAAGAAGGCTGCATTGGATGAATGCAGCCCTGTTGACAGAATCTTAACCTATATCAAGATTTGCAGGTTCATAGTATTCTTTGGGATGACTGCAGCACGGACATTTTACAGGCGGTTCTTTACTTTCCACGATATATCCGCAGACGCTGCATTTCCAGAGAATCGGTTCGTCTCTTTTATAAACAGTTCCCTTTCTGACCATTTCAAGAAGAGCCTTGTACCTGTCGCGATGGTGCGCTTCTACTTTCTGAATCTGTCTGAAAAGAGTTTCTGCCTGTTTGTTGCCTTCAGCTGCAGCCTCATTTGCAAAGTCTTCATACATTGTTGTTACTTCGTAGTCTTCGCCTTCCATGGCTGCCTTGAGATTTTCTTCGGTAGTGCCGATTCCGCCCAGCATGATGAATTCATCTTTTGCATGGCGCATCTCATTCATTGCAGTTTCTTCAAAAATTTTAGCAATGTAGTGATAACCTTCTTTTGCAGCCTGCTTGGCCCAATAGGTATATTTATTTCTTGCCTGTGACTCACCGGCAAAGGCAGCAGCCAGATTTTCTTCTGTTTTACTCATACTAATCTCCTCAATAAAATTTTATGACTATTGAATAAGTATAAATGAAGAATTCACACAAGCCAAGCCATTAATTGAAAATTAACAAATCCTTAGATTGTAATATTTAATTATTTGTATAATAACAATTTAACGTTGTTAAAAAACTTATAATAATTTATATGAAACCGTTGACATAAAAATAATTATCGTTTATCTTATCCAAGCATTTGATGCATTCCCCTGTAGCTCAGCCGGTAGAGCGGGTGGCTGTTAACCACTAGGTCGGCAGTTCAAGTCTGTCCGGGGGAGGAAAAATGTGCAATAAAAGAGCTCGCTATCTGCGAGCTTTTTTATTGCCATACCGCAAGCCGGGCTTCGCGTGGCGAAGTCCGGGGGAGAACAATACTGTTCAAAAAAACATTCACATTTTGTGAGTGTTTTTTTTTACCAAACCGCAAGCCGGGCTTCGCGTATTAAAGATTCTATACAGCCACTTTATCGCTTCCCGGTGTTACTCCGAAACATCTTTTATACTCGCGGCTGAATTGAGAAGTACTTTCATAGCCTACCATCATGGCCGCGGAATTGGCTTTTTCGCCTTCATGCTGAATCAATTCCTTTGCCTTATGAAGCCTTACGCTTTTTATATACTGCAGGGGAGATGTGCTTGTCATCGTCTTAAAAGTCGAGTGAAATGCAGTCGGGCTCATACCGGCTTCCCTCGCAAGGTTCTGAACATCGATAGACTTTGAATAATTTTCATGAATCTTGTTTATAACCCTCGATATTTGAAAGAATCCCCTGTTATTTATTGCCAGTTCTCTAAGAACCTCTCCGTTCTCTCCGTTAAGGATCTTGAACAGTATCTCCTTTATAAATATTGGCCCTAAAACGTTTGATTCATTCTCAGAATCCAATGTTCTCAGAAGTCTTATAGCGGCATCGATAATTTCGTCAGACAGTGCAGCATCATACAAAGAGTTGAAAACTTTTCCTGTAACCGGAAAATCTGTTTTCATTTCGTAGATGATTTCTCCAATCATCTGCGGATCGATTTTAAGGACCATACCAAGCATCGGTTTCCCGTCTTCAATAACGGCTTCACATTCAACAGGAAGAGGTACTGCCTGAACATAATAATGACAGGAATCATACTCAAAAGTTTCTTCACCCAGAAAAATCCGCTTTTTCCCCTGTGCCAGCAGTATTATCTGCGGAAGATAAAGCTCCGGCCTTTTTTTAAAGGATTTATCAATTCGGAAAATTCCGAGACCCTCAACCCCGGTCTTAAGGACATTCTCTGACGGAAGTTTTTCAAGCAGTATCTCTTTCATTAAGCTGATTTTTGACTCCAATTATGGCTCTCCTTACCTTCGTTGTAACAATATTATGCAATAAATAGATGAAATAGCAATATATAAAGCTGTGTAAATGCAGGAATAGGCAAGTTTTATGTTGGAATTGATATTTTTTTCGCCCGTATAATCGCTTATCCTGGTACACAAGGAAAACAAATGAAGGAATATATAGATAGGAGATAATTATGTGGGATAAAGTTTTTCCAAAAAGCGAAAAAGTAAAGCACAGCAAAATAACATTTCATAACCGGTACGGAATAACACTCGTTGCAGATTTGTACGAACCCTCTGAATCGAGAAGCAGGCTTTCAGCAATTGCCGTTTCCGGACCTTTTGGTGCGGTAAAGGAGCAGGCATCAGGATTGTATGCCCAGACAATGGCGGAGAAAGGTTTCCTTGCCATCGCATTCGACCCTTCATATACAGGGGAAAGCGGAGGTCTGCCGAGGTATGTGGCATCGCCTGATATAAATACCGAAGATTTTTCTGCAGCGGTGGATTTTCTTTCTACCTTGGATAGGGTGGACCCGGAGAAAATCGGAATCATCGGTATTTGCGGATGGGGCGGTCTGGCCCTGAATGCCGCAGCAATGGATACCCGCATTAAAGCCACGGTTACTTCCACAATGTATGATATGACCAGGGTAACAGCACGCGGCTATTTTGATTCAATGGATGAGGATGCCCGTTATGAATTGCGGAAGCAGCTGAATGCACAAAGAACTGAAGATTATAAGAATTATTCTTATAAAACTGCGGGTGGCGTCCCTGCAGAGCTTCCTGTTGATGCTCCGTTCTTTTTGAAAGATTATTTTGAATATTACAAAACCGAACGGGGATATCATGAACGTTCTTTGAATTCGAATTCAGGGTGGAATATTACTTCAGCACTCTCTTTTCTTAATATGCCGATTCTTCAGTACAGCAATGAAATTCGAAATGCTGTTCTGATGGTGCATGGCGCAAAGGCTCACTCCTGTTATTTCAGCCGGGATGCTTTCTCAAAGCTAACCGGAGACAACAAAGAACTGCTTATCATCCCGGATGCGGTCCATACTGATCTGTATGACGATATGGAAGTAATTCCGTTTGATAAGCTTGACGACTTTTTTACTGAGAACATGAAGTAGTGGAGGCTTTGATGATTAAAGTTAAAAGAGTCAGTTTTATCCTGCTGATTGTATTGATGCCTATTACAGCAGTTTCTGCAACCGGCAGTGATGAAGATACCGATGAGAAAACAGCCATGGTTGAAAATACGCCGGTTATACTGGAAATGAATGGTGAAGAAGTAAAAGCTTCATTAAATAACACTCTTACAGCACAGGAATTTATCAAACTGCTGCCGTATACTGTTACGGTTTCAAGGGCTGCTGATGACCTTTGCGGCTCTGTAAAAGAAGAACTGTCTTCGGATCCCTCTGAAGGTCGTAAGAGCTGGAAAATCGGCGAGATAGGCTGGTTTGGGGGCTGGTTTACAATTCTTGTTGACCATGAAGAGAAATTCTCCAATATGCCGGGGGGAATGATAATAGGAAAAATCGATGACGGGTATATTGAAATAATAAAAGGATTCTCGGGCAGGGTTAATATAAAAGTCAGATTAGCGGATAGGCTATAGTGATGAAGTCAAAAAACATATTGATGATAGTACTAACCGTCTTTATTATTGCTCCCGCTTTCGGGGTTACCGGTTCTGATGAAAAGAAAACAGGTGATTTATCAAATAAACAGGAAGGAATGATCGAATTGGATAATATTTTAAAACTGATTATTGGTAATAACACTCTTACCGCGACGCTGGTAGAGAATTCTACAACCAATGCTTTGAAAGAAATGTTGGCAGACGGACCTATGACAATCGACATGAAAGATTACGGCTCTATGGAAAAAGTCGGCGCGTTCCCGAGAAGCCTTCCGAGGAATGACCGGCAGATCAACACGGAAGCAGGGGACTTGATTTTATACCAGGGTAATTCGTTTGTAATTTATTATGCGCCTAACTCATGGAATTTTACCAGGATTGGAAAAATTAATGATGTCACAGGTAAAGATCTGAAAAACATTCTCGGCGACGGGAATGTATCGGTTACTTTAAGCATGGACTAGGAAATTATGGAGAGGCCGGCAGGTTTCCCGTTTACGGGAGACGTTTGAAATAAGCATTGAATATCTTCCTATTCCTGCAAATATTTATACTATTTGTAGGAATAGGCAATGTATTTGTTGGAATAAATATTTTTTGATTGCATTCAATCCAGTACAATGTGTTCATTCGATTAAAGGCAAAGTGAGGTAAACGGTAATGAAATATAAGAACAAAGAAGATTTTGAAAAGGCCAATATGTTTGGAATGGGCATGCCTAATGAAATGTTTGCAAAATATTTTATAGGCGATTCTTTCCTTAATCCTATAGTCGAGCCCGGAAAAGCGCCTGTTTTCTTAGCGAATGTTACATTTGAGCCCGGCTGCCGGAATAACTGGCATATCCATCATGCTGAAAAAGGCGGCGGACAGCTGCTTATCTGTACAGCCGGAGAAGGCTGGTACCAGAAAGAAGGTGAGCAGGCAGAAAACCTTTCTGAAGGTTCTTTTGTGTATATTCCAACGGAAGTAAAGCATTGGCACGGCGCAAAAGCGGACAGCTGGTTCAGTCATATATCGGTTGAGGTCCCGGGTGAAGTATGCAGCAATGAATGGCTGGAAGCCGTCAGTGATGAAGAATATAACAGGTTGTAATGATAATTAATAAATCAGGAGTGTTTTATGGGTAAAATGAAGGTAACAGCCGGAAGAGACCAGCTTGGAGATTTCGCACCCAAGTTTGCGGAACTGAATGACGATGTACTATTTGGTGAAGTATGGTCCAGGGACGACAAATTGTCTCACAGGGACAGAAGCATGATTACAGTGACAGCATTAATAGCCGGCGGGATTTTAGACAGTTCTCTCAATTTTCATCTTCAGAGTGCTAAAAATAACGGCATTACAAAGGATGAAATCACAGAGATTCTGACTCACCTGGCTTTCTATGTCGGCTGGCCAAAAGCCTGGCCTGTTTTCCGTATGGCAAAGGAAATTTGGGCTGAATAATTCCATGAATACAGGAAATTGACATTATGAAAGATGGAATATTAATTGCCTATTATTCATGGTCCGGGCATACAGATAAGGTTGCCAGAATTATTCAACAGAAAACAGACGGAAAATTATTGAGGATAAAACCTGTTAACGAATATCCTGCTGATTACAGCCGCTGTGTAGATCAGGCTAAAAAAGAAATTAAAATAGGATATCTGCCTGAGATTGAGGCGGTTCCGGATTATTTTGACAGCTACAGGACAATCTTTATAGGTTCTCCTATCTGGTGGCATACTATGGCCCCTCCGGTTTTGACATTTTTGATGAATGCGAAACTGACCGGGACACAGATTGTCCCTTTCTGCACGCATGGCGGCGGCGGAAAGGGCAGATTTGTAGCTGATATATTAAAACAATGTAGTAATTCAACAGTTCTTGATGACTTTGAATTATACGGCAGCGGCGGAAGAAATGTGGAAGTTGATATTACTTACTGGCTCAGCGGAATAGGAATTGCATAATTTGATAGCAAAAATAATTTTTCTAATCGGCCTGGTGCTTATCGGGGGTCTTCCCTCCGCCGCTGAAAACCAGCAGAGGGTTCTTATTGCTTATTTCATCTGGGCCGAAAATACCGAAATTATTGATCGAACCAGGGCTGTAAGAGAAGCAAACACTCATGTATTTAGTATGGAGAACGGTAACGGAGTTGATGAGGTAACAACCGCCAGTGTTCTTCCTCCGGGCAATACAGCAAGGCTGGCCGGGTGGATTCAGCAGGCTGCAGGCGGCGATCTATATTCAATTACAGTGAAGGACAAATATTCCTGTTATTGGGATGAAATCCTGAACAGGGCATCTGACGAAAAAGCGCGTGATGCCCGTCCGGAGCTGTCCGGTCATATAGATTTATCGGATTATGATGTGATCTTTCTGGGGTTCCCGACCTGGTGGTATACAATTCCGATGCCGGTTGCAGCTTTTGTTGAAAACCAAGAGTTTGAGGGGAAAACTGTAATCCCGTTTGTTTCTCATGGCACAAGCGGGGTCGCACGGACAATCCAAGATTTGAAAAAGCTTCTTCCGCGATCAGTAAAAATAGAAAATGAAATCGGTGTTTACAGATCCGGAACTGCAGATGCTAAAAGAGATATTGACTCATGGCTGGAAGTGCTGGGGTTTTAACAAGGGGTTTTATGTGGCGGGAAGTCTGAAGTTCAGGATAACTATTGATATTATAATGACAATTACGCTGATTGTTCAGATGGGATATATGCTTGTGGGCGATCTTGCCCATGAGATTACCGGGACTATTACGATCGTTCTCTGGATTGTTCACAATATTCTGCACTGCAGATGGTATGCTGCTCTTGGTATGAGCAAGTACCCGCCGGGAAGAATTATCGACACGATAATCAGTCTGCTGCTGGTAATAGCCGTAGCCGGAATAATAGTGAGTGCTGTAATCCTTTCATCATACGTGTTCAGTTTTCTCGGAATAGAGCGTGGGATGAGTTTTGCCAGAGGGCTCCACATGGTGTCTGTTTACTGGTGTTTTATTCTTTCATCACTGCACCTCGGACTCCACTGGAGCAGGATGTTGAAAATTGTAAAGAAAAAACTCAAGCCGGAATCTTCAAGGCTGCGTGATGGTGTTTTGAGAATTGTTTTGACAGCAGTTTCATGTTTCGGGCTCTACTCATTTATTAAGCAGCAGCTCGTATCATATATGTTTTTAAGAACAATGTTCGTTTTCTTTGATTTTGACCAATCAGTGCTGTCTTTTTTCTTCGAGTATATAAGTATTATGGTCTTCTTTGCGGCCGCTGCGTATTACATTTCTGCTTTGTTCACAAAAAACAGATTGAAGAAAAAGACTGCAGCAGGAGTAAATTTATGAAAAGATTTTTATTAGCAGGATTATTTATAATATTCAGTCTAATGCCGGTAATTGCACAGGGCACGGGGAAGCAGCTGATTGTTTACTATCCGAGTTCCAGGAGTACGAGCGTAACCGGAGAAGTGGATGCTGTTACCTATGCCAGCGGAAATACCGTTTCTATTGCGGGAATAATCCATGAATTTACCGGTGCTGACGTATTTGAAATTAAGCTCGAAGCTCCATATTCATCAAGATATAATACCGTTCTGAAGGAAGCGAAAGACGACCAGAAAATTGCAGCAAGACCGGCTGTTAAAAACCGGGTAAGAAATATCGACCAATATGATGTAATTTTTCTCGGTTTTCCAAACTGGTGGGCTTCAATACCAATGCCTATAGCAACCTTCCTTGAAAGTTATAACCTGTCCGGAAAAAAGATAATCCCGTTCTGCACTCATGGAGGCGGACGGTTCGGGCAGAGTATATCTGCAATAGCCAAGCTTAGTCCGTCGTCTGAGATTCTTACCCCTTTCGAAGTTGAGTATGGAGGCAGATCTTCGCTGAAAAGTGATGTTAAAGAATGGCTTACAGAAAACGGGGTGACTTTAAGATGAATAATAATATGGTACCAAAGTTAATATTGTTTTTGGCTGTGGCTTGTACTTTGACAGTTTCAGCACAGGACAGTCGAACTTCAGAAGTGAATAAGAATCTTGTTCTGATTCCGGGAGGTTCATTCATTATGGGCAGCCCCGAATCCGAGGACTGGCGTGAAGCGGATGAACTCCAGCATGAAGTTTCAGTAGATAGTTTCACGATAGGCAGGTTTGAGGTCACTCAGTCGGAATATGAAAGTGCAATGGGGAAGAACCCGAGTTCTTTTAAAGGAAAAAACCTTCCCGTCGAAAGCGTCAGCTGGTACGATGCGATAGAATTCTGCAATGCGCTGAGCAGGCAGAACAATTTGCAGCCTGTTTATACAATAGATGGAAAGGCCGTTCGATGGAACAGGGACGCAAACGGATACCGACTGCCTACCGAAGCCGAGTGGGAGTATGCCTGCAGGGCCGGGACGATTACACCCTTTAATACCGGCGGCAATATCAGCGTTGATGATTCAAATTATTTCGGAACATACCCCTATACCATCGAGGACAACTACTGGTCCCAGAATGAAATGGATACATCACCCGGTGTATACAGGGAAAAAACGGTGCCTGTAAACCAGTTTGAACCGAACAAGTACGGACTGTATAATATGCACGGTAACGTCAGCGAATGGTGCTGGGACGCATATAGTGAATATAACATAAATGATTCTGATAACCCGTCGGGTCCGGCATCAGGCTTCATGAGGGTCTGCAGGGGCGGTGGATGGAATGATTTCGGCAAGCATTTGCGCTCAGCCTATAGGTCTGCAATACCGGCTGATGACATATTTTTCAGCAGGGGCTTCCGGGTGGCAAGGAATAGTTTTACTGACAAATAGAAACATCTAAAAAGAGCATTTCTAATATTGCCCATATAATAAAACAACACCACAGGCTGCTGCTGAGATA
>QKCC01000235.1 GCA_003245835.1 Spirochaetales bacterium
TCTTTGGAGCATATTCTATATTATGGAGCTCTCCGCAATCAGCGAGCAAGCCCAGTATTTTGCAAATGATCTTTCATATATACCCATCGTTACGGTTCCGGCGGTGCTGCTGATATTTATCCTGCTTACAACCGGAAAGATTGACCTTCTGAATCGAAGACGAATTATCATTTTATTCATTATACCGGCAATAACTCTACTGCTGGTCTGGACAAGTAAACACCATCATCTATTTTATAAAAGTATCAGTTTCGTCCCGGAGACTGCCAGAAACGTGATGACTATCGAGAGGGGCCTGTTTTACTGGATATTTATCGCTTATGCTTATTTCTGCCTTCTTGCCTGTACGATCATAGCGTTTAACCGCATTCTGAAAACAACCGGGGTTTATAAAAACCAGGCGGTAATTATGTCGCTCGGCACTATCATCCCCTGGATCGGAAGTGTTTCAGATATTCTTTTCGGAACAATAAAGCACATTCATTTTATGCAGGTTTCCTTCGTCCTTGCGGGAATCGTTTTTATGGTAGGTATTAATAAATTTAAAATAATCAGCATTTCTCCGATTGCCCGCGACAAAATAGTTGATCGGATGACGGACTTTATGCTCGTAATCAACGAGCAGAACCTTGTCATAGATATAAATCACGCATTTCTTACTTTTCTGGGAAAAAATCAGGACGATATTCTTGGGTGCAATCCTGAATCTTTTTTCCCTTCATGGGAAAGCCTGACTGCTTCGATTGAAGAAGATACGTCGGGAACAATTGAAGTCAAAACTTCTGCAAGCGGGGCTATTAGTTTTCTGGACGTCAGCAGGATTCCGTTGTATACGGGAAGAAGAAATGAACAGATTGGGACTCTGTTCATGATGAATGATATTTCAGATCAGGTTCTTAACGAGAAAAAATTGAAAAATCAGCTTGCAACAATAACTGCGCTCGAAAAAGAACTGAAAGAACAGGCAATCAGGGATTCTCTGACAGGCCTGTATAACCGGCGGTATCTTGATGAAATCTCACATCAGATGTTCAGCAGGGCCCAGCGTGATAATGAAAAGCTTGCGATAATGTTTCTTGATATAGATAACTTTAAAGCTCTGAATGATGAATTCGGACACAAAACAGGCGACGATGTTCTTAAACAATTGAGCAGAATCCTTTTAGAGAATGTGCGATCTTCGGACGTTGTCTGCAGGTTCGGCGGTGAAGAATTTATCGTGCTGTTTCCCAATACCTCCAGAGAAAACGCAATTGAACACGGTGAAATGCTTCGGAAGCTTTTTGAATCAGATCAGATACCCGCTGCAGATACTCTTGTAAAATTAACCTTTTCTGCCGGTATTGCAGTATTTCCGGATGACGGGGACGATAAACAAATCCTGATAGATGCCGCAGACAGAACAATGTACGAGGCAAAACGAGCCGGTAAAAACAGAATCGCCGCATTCCTGAAATGAGCGACAGGCAAGAGCGATAGTTCAAAATTATTAATACAAATTTAGCACATTGCACATTTGTCTACCTTGATCCTTCTGTTTACGGGAAGTATACTCAGGGCTGTTATAGAAAGAAGGCGATGTTCGATCATAGTGAGGGACTTTAATCGAATTGGTTACCACCGTACTGTTTTTTCAAATATCAATCACATGACTTATTATTGAATTCACGGAGGATACTTTAGATATGGATACAAAACGAAGGCTGGGAATACTTGATAATGCAGAGAACAAGGATGCAAGGGAACGAACCCTGAGGTATATAAACCTGAAACTTGCTTCGATGGGCCTGCCGTACAACAGCAGTACAGACGTCATGGACATTGAAATTGCACATGACCTGATTGAAAACTACAAAGAAAAAAACCGGCTGCTGTCCACATATCACTGTCCGGTCGATAAAAGAATTCAGGATTTTCTGCAAAGATATCTGGCAGATTCAGATACAGATGAAGTTCCGGAACTTCCGACCAACACGCTGATACTGGACAGGTACGGTCTTGCCAGGGAATTGTCGATTCCACCGGATAAAAATGAGTTCATTACAGATATAATCAGTTCATACAGGGTCAAACAGGGTGTTCTTCATAATCCAAAAAATGACAGACGCACTACCAAAGGCTCATTTCATATTGCAGAGGGCGGCCTTCCAATACCATTCGATAAACTGGCAGTCCCGAAACAGACCTTTGCCGTTTTGCTTAAAGAGGCGCTTGATCCTCCGTCGATTTTAAAAAAGCTTCCTTTCACTGATTCGCAGGAAAACAAGGCTGAAGTTTTCGCGTCGCTTCTTCTGCGGCCTGTAGTTGTACCTGAAGTTCCGGGCTTTTCAGAACGCCGAGCTCTCGAAATACGATTCTTTGCACCGGGAAACATGGTCTGCAACCTCGACTTTGTAGAATCAATTTTCGGAAATGCAGGAGACCCGTATCTGCCTGAACATGACGCTGCGCTCGATCCGGACCACTGGACAGGCCATACCGGCTGTATAATTCTTGCTCCGCACCTCACCTCGCTGACAAAAGAGGCAGTCGGACTTCCCAATATAAAATATGCAACTGAAAGACAAAAAGCAGACGGAATGTGCTGGACCTCGAAGGACGAGCTTTACAACAACGGCGATTCGTTCAAGCTTACCGCCCGTGACGAGAGCGGAGTTATTGTCACAATTATCGCAGATAACTACTTCGGGTATTGCAAAAAAGAAGTTAAGACCCAAATTGGATACTCGGCAAACCTTTTCGGGGTAGCCGAAGAAGAACACGCCGGCGGAGCGCTTGCTTTTCCATGCTTCAACCTTGGTACACGGTTTATTACCGACAGCAATATGTCGTTTCTGTACCAGGAAAAGGGGCATTCATTTAAAAATTTCAAGAATGTCCTCGGCGACGATTTGATCATGCACAGAACCGGCTTCGGTTACGACAGAAATTTCCGGAACATAGTATACATTCCGGAAACGGCATCGATCGATCTTGATACCCAGCAGGCAACATGGGAAGAGAACGGAGAGAAGAAATCGATTAAGGTTCTTCCGGAAAATTATTATGTTCATCCATCCGGCTACAAGATCCGTATGCGCAAACACCTGACCACTCCTGCCTGGATGCTCGTAGGAACCGTGGCGGAAGGAACCTTCTGCCATAAACCGAGTACTGTTTCAGGCGGAGGAAAATCGGAAATCTCTAAATCCATCAGAGACGCAATGCGATTCAGCTCATTTTTTATCGGTGATTTCGAAGAAGACATGAACCGTGCCGAAGAGGTTATTAACTATAATTACGGCGAAAGGTTCAAACCTGAATACAGAAAGACTCTGAAGCCGGGACATAAGACCAGGCCGCTTCTCAGTGAAGATCGATCGCTCGGATCAGTAATAAAACTGCTTTCCCCCTCGGCGAATAACACAGACGAATTCAATGCATGGCTTGAAAAGATTCCGCTGACTGTTAAAGCACTGGTTTTTATAATCAAAAGATTTTATGAGCCGGAATGGGGTGAAAACTGGAGAGAGAATTTTTCTGTCGACATCATGAACAATGAACCGGCCCATGTACTCAAATACAAAAACCGCGAGCTTGTAGGCAGTTATCTCAAGGTTGGAACCAATAAAAACGGAAGCTGGGTTACCAATAAGCTCCGGCAGGACTTTATGCCGGCGATCAAGGTCCAGCTTGAAGATGATATTTCGGCTTCAATCACCCTGTCGGAAACCGAAGTAAAAGGGCTCTCCGAAGCCAATACCCATCCCAGCGTAAAAATAGTCGAGAATTGTGAAAACAGGTTTTTCCAGCGCCCCGATGACGCTGTACACCGTGGTCTGGACAAGCAGGCGGAGCGCGATCTTGGTTCAACCGGAAATTTCGTCTGTAATTTCGAACCGCTGAAGAAGCAGGATGCTATTGATCTCTTCGAAAAGACCGTAGGTTTCTACGCCTACACGGAACCTATGCAAAACGTAATCAAATCCTTCAGGGAAACCGGATCAGAAGACGAATACTTTATCGCATCATCTCATCCGAGAATTGTAGACGGTGAACCATCCAAGAACCCCAGATATCTTCAGCTGCGGCCTGACCTGGAAGACGGAATACACAAATACCTGGGAGAAATAGGGATGAGACTTTTCCGGAAGATTCCTGCCGGAAAGCCTCTTGCTGCACCGGTAAACGCTGTACTCGCGGGACGCAGAAACAATCCGGCAGATCATGAAGCCGGAATAAGGCCACTCGCTGTTTATGCACCTATACATTACCAGGAACTTCCCGAGCTGTTTATGGACTTTGTCTGCAGCCTGACCGGTAAATCGCCTTCAACAACAGGCGCCGGGTCAGAAGGCGCGTTAACGAAAGCTCCGTTCAACGCGCTGCCGGCTACAACCGACCTTAACAACGCACTTCTTTCATTCATACTTACCGGCTATAACGGTTATACGTCGGCAGCTGGTTACATCGGTCCGGACTACAAGGTTGATCATGATATCAGCCTGCTTATTCCCGAACTTTGGAGCCGTATGTCCGAAAAGGAAAGGGATCCGCATAACCTTATCAAAGAGGGACTTCTCGACAAAATTGACGATTTTGAATACAAGGGAAGAACAGTCCTGGCCAGCAGGCTCGGATACCGACTTAACAAGGAATTCCTGTCCGCCTACATGGGCCGGATTTTTGACAACCCTGAGGTCGTATTCAATGAAGAGATGCTTAAACCGGAACTTCAGAGCATGGAAGACTTTGTCGACGGAATCGATAATATTGTGGAAGCTCAGCAGAAAGTTGCGAAAGGCTATATCGACGATGGAAGCGTTAATGCTGCTATACCCCCGCTAAAGGCAATACTTTACATAATGGCAGAGGGAAGCTGGGAAGGAAAAACAGCTGATAATCCCGAAGTAAGAAAACTCTTCGGCAGAGATTATGTTCTGCAGAGTGACTGGTATAACGAGCGCCTCGAACGCTTCCGAAGCCAGAGAGAGAAGCAGGTTACCGAAAGCATCAAATATATGAAAGATTTTCTTAACTCAGAACGGCACAGGCATGAAGCAATGCGACTCGGCATTCCCACTAAAATAGAGGAAGCAAAGGCCAAACTTAAAGAGGTTCAGAGCGCTGCCTACCTGAAACGCCTTACAGGAACAATCGGTCTTGACCCACTGTATAGAGGCTGATTTAAACAGCTAACGTAATAATAGTTTTCCGGGATGTTATTGCCATAGCATCCCGGATTTTTTTGGTCGTTTAGATCTGACCAAAACTCAGAATTCAATATCGGTTTCCTCTGCAGGAATAAACCTTATCTCGAAAGTATCGGGATCAACCTCTTTTCTGACCATTACAACACCTTCACCTTCAACTTCCAAATCAAAAACTGTATCACGATCATACCATTTACACCTTGCACAGGGCGGATCAAGCGGGTGTGTGTTGCGGTTCTGACACCATGAACATGATTTATCTCTTTCCTTTGCCGGTTCAGGTTTCCTGAATTCAAATATCTTTGCCATAGATTCAGAATCAATCAATCAGGGAAAAATGTCAATGTGCTGATTGATTCAAATACCTAATTCCCCTCTCCCGCATAAAATCTTCCTTCATAGATTCAATATCATCATATCGTTGCTGAAAGTGATAATATTCTCTATGCTATTTCTGTCATGTACCGTATCTGTCCAGGTTGTTATCGTTAAATCAGGATTATCACCATAAACTGCATTTACAATTATCGGTAAATATTCTGCTGCTCCCACGTATTGAGAGTCTTCGGATCTTCCGGATCCGGAAAGGTAGTTTATGGTAGATAGAATTATTAGTACATACCGGGTCCGCGCAAGTTCATCACCAATATTCTGTAAATATTTAGTGTTGATTTTATAAATCCTTCCTTGATTTTCAGAAAATTCTACTTTCGCGATTACCTTCGGGTCGGGATTATCGAGTACTTGTACTGTATCACGTCCTGACCGGAGCCTGTAAAAGGTTACCTCGCCTAAACGACCCTGATAATATAAAGCTCCGAGAAGCCCCTCTCCGTCAACCTGATAACTATTGCAAAAAGCATCATAATCCGGATTCACCTCTGATATTGGCCTAAAACTGTAACAGGAAGTCAACAGAAAGATTAAACCTGAAATGATTACAAACCAACCGACTGACTCTTGTTTGAAATTAAATTTATGCATTATTAAATCTCCTTAAGAATAAATTACATACTTAAATATTTTCGCTTCAATCAGCCGCATTTCGGGCTAACCTGATGCCGGGACCTGCGTCGACTCCGAATTCATAAGAACCAGTTCGATGATATGGTGTTAATAGAAATTCATCTAAAGTTCCATATGAACCACCTCGGTCAATTCTCCATCTGTCTTTGTTTTTAGAGGCATAACTCGTAAGCGCTGGCCCTGTCGGATTTACCAATAATATAGAAGTATTATTGGGGTAAATCTCAGATAAATCCCAACACCATTCATCAGTATTGCCGCTCATATCATAAAGACCAAGCTCATTCGCTTTTTTTGTACCAACAGGATGAGCATAACCATCTGAATTCCATCCGGTCCAGGCAACTTCATCAAGATCATTACCACCGGAATACTCGTAATCTATTGATAAATTTCCTCCTCGGGCGGCAAACTCCCACTCAGCGTCGGTTGGAAGCCGGTAACCATCGGCTTCCCGTCTCCATTCGACATCCTGTCCATTAATAACATAGCATTCTTCTAAACCGTATTTTCTGCTAACCCAATTGGCATATTGAATTGCTAAAATCCATTTAACTCCAATTGGAGAATCTGGAAAGGGACTTTCCTCTCTCATATCATAGTATTCACCTTTCCATTGATATGGTATTCCGGACTCTTTAAGAAACAATTCCCACTGCTCAACTGTAGTTTCAAATTTTGAGATATAAAAACTATTAAGCTTCACCCTTACAAGATGTGAAGTCACTCCTTCCTTTCCTAGAAGAAACTCTCCGCCCTCTACAAAAACCATGTTATCTGCAATAGACAAATCTTCTGGACTGCAGACTGATATACTAATGAATACAAATATTGTGACCATGACTATATTTTTCATTTAAAATCCACCCATTCCAAACCGCGGAAGCGGTAATTTTCAAAATCCTGCCATGACAATTGATATGTGTACGGATCGATCAGCTCATAGTTATTCCTGAACAGCATGTGATGTTCGCTCCCACCTGCTCCATAGACTGCATAATCCGACATGGAATAATCTGACTTCAGATAATCCCCAAGATTAAAATAATCAGAACCTGGTGATAGATAATGTGTTGAATCGAATTTTATGCCTAGTAATTTTAAATAACTGCCATATTCTTGTATTGTTCCATCTTGTAAAAGAATATTATTTTGCTTTGCATTTACCAAAGCATCTGCAACCATATCGAGGCTGATCGAGGGGTCCTCTAATTGGTACAGATTGACGGGAACGGTGGCATAGCAAAGAGCATTTTCGCCGAAGCCGACTGCGTTCTCAATCTCGGTCTGACTGAATAGAAATTCTGTTGCGGTGCCTTCATTAAAGCGGCGGGCAAAATCGACGGATTTATCATACATGTCTGCAAGATACTTTTCCCTGTCAGTATAAGCCGCCCCGTATTTTTCAATGTATCGTAGTTGCTGAGTCAGCATATCCATGCTGCCTTCGGTCCGCCATGCATCGACGAACATCCGGTCATAATCAAGTGCCGCGCCCATCCTGTCCGCCCACTCTCCGGACAGGTTTATGGAAATCTGCCGACCTTCTGAATCCAGAAAATGACCATCGCTGAATGTTTCAGCAGAACCAAGCCCTACAAGCAATTCGTAATTCAAACGACTTCGTTCTCCTTCTGACAGATCAAGCCCAAGGATTTTCTGCAGGTGTTCTGTTCTGCTTCCGCCTGTATAATGACCTATCTCATGTTCTTCTCCGTTTTCATCCGTATAGAACACTCCTCCGCGTATGTCATCATAAAGCGTCAGCGAACCGTCGGCATTTTCTACAAGCTTCCAGTAGTCCGCGCTCGAATCATAAGTATTGTCTACATAATCAGCAAAGGCAGCGCTGTCTAAGCCGTCACTGCCTTTGGCGGCTATATACGCGGCAACATCTGCAAGCAGGTTATCATCGCCGGCTATAAAACCAAATCCGTAAGCCCGGCCGAGCGATAATGCGATTTCGGTATGCGCTTTTACCGCCCGCGAGGTTTCATTATCATTCTGCAAATCAATCACACCGTCCCGGTACGACTCATGCTGCAGAACAGCTACGGCTTTGTACAGCTCCTTGTCTTTCACTTCGGCGTACGCGCTGCTCATATGGATTGCCCGTCCACCGCCAGTTTTGCTTATGGTTTGCGTTTCCCCGCCGTCAGCATCAAATATCAGATCATCCTTGCCAAAGAGGATCCTCCATATCGTATTTTCAAAAACCTGATCGCCGTGCAGAAATCCTTTTTCAAGAACCTTTGCCCCCATATTCTCTCCAGCCCTGTATGCCTTTAAAGCCATGTCGGCTGTGAAGCCCTTTCCCAGGCTGTAAATGCTGCCGCCGATATTAATGCCTCCGGCAGTCAGACGGCTGCTAACTCCGCTGCTGGTGATATTCATTGACAGCAGCCCGGTACCTCTCAGATTATCAGCTACCGCTCCAATTTTATTATAGAATTCATTTTCGGGATGCTTTGAGATTCCGGCTCCGACAAGCCCGGTAAAATCTATAAGAGCGCCTGCATCCAGTACATTAAGGTTCAGGCCCATATCATCAAAGGCTGCGGTCATACTTCCTCCAATATTATTAAATCCGTCTTCGGCAAGCTGGTACCCCAGATGCACGCCAAACCCGGCAGCCTGACCGGCAGCAATACTTCCAAGATCAGCAAAACTTCCGTAAAATTTCTGCTGCAACGGCGTCATAGACCCGGCAACAAGACTGTTCAGCGCCTGACCGTACAGAGCACTCTCGGCAGCTCCTATATAACCGGCGATGGCCTTTTCACCAAAAATTCCCTGTTCCAAAGCGTTAAGGTCATAATCAAATATTATTTTTCCGTTATCATCGAGCTTCATGCTTGCAGCATTTATTGCGCTGTTTGTGATGTTTCCGGCGACAGTTTTGCCTGTACCAAGAAGAATTTGTCCGTATAGATCATCGCCGATTTGTACTGCTGCATCACTGACTGTTGACCCGAGCCAGACTCCTGCCATAGACATTGAGGCTGTTTTTATGAAATCAAAACCAGATTCTACTATATCTTTATCGCCGACAACCGTATCCATCACGGCAAGAGAAAAATCGTCGGCAAGATTCAGCCCGGCTGAGATAAAAGCGTTTATTCCGCCTGCGGCTCCTGCCGTACAGAGGGTTACAGCAAGACTTGTCAAATCAGCCATGCTCGGCGCTTCAATTCCGAGGAATTCGCCCTCCCACAAGGGTTTTTTATAATGCGGCATATTAACTTCAGCCCAGCCGGAACCTTCCTTCATCTTGTTGAACATGAACTCTCCCATTATCCGGCCCAGCTCTCCGAGTCCGTTGTATTTTATCTGCCCTTCAGCATTCCAGGCCTTGCCGACATCTGCGTTATCAGCAAACAGCGGAGCATAACCAACATGAATCCCGAAAAGTCCTGGAGAGATCTCAGCAAATCTCTTTTCAGCCTCTTCCGTTTCCGCCTTAAGCCGGGCCTCTGCTTTTTCAGGATCTTCAGGAAGTTTCAACAGATCATCTGAAAGCCAGTTTATAATTCCCTCAATAACACCGGGCTTTTCGTGCAGAGAGATGTCCTGCCGATCAGTAATATACTTTATGGATCCGTTTTCTTCCTGGACTGCAACCGGACTTCCAATATTTGAAAGCAATTTCAAATTCTCGTTTTTGTCGTCATATCCGAAAATACGGGTCAGCTGTTCCTGAATATTCTCCATCGCTCTTGCAAGAACACCCTGCAGCCCCGTCAGATCCATGTTTTCAGCTTTACCCTTCAAATCTTTCAGTTCGGTCCCAAAATCAATATTCTCGGGAATGTAATCGTCATAAGTGCTTACATAGCCCTCTTCGTAGACATAACCCTCTAATGTCGCGCCGACGACAAGCGGCTTTTCATAGCGGCTGCCGCTGCGTGTATATCCGTCGTTTCTCATTGTTCTGTTCAGGCTGATTTCAAGATTCTGATTGGCATCATCGATAATCTCGTTGAAATTTTCTTCTGCTTCCTCGATTTTTACAACCATTCGTTCCAATTCGAATTGCGCCAAATGTTTTTCAAGTTCACCGTTGCAGGCTGACTGAAAATCCTTTATCGACTGAAGACTGTCAGCAGTCGATAATGCTGATGGCGACGCTGCCGTGAAAAATATTTTTTCAGTATCGGCTATTGAAACATTAAGATGCAACGCGGCATCAAGAAGAGGCCCCAGTAATTCAAAACCTGCTGCGTCCGAAAGAAGGGTTTCCGGGTCTTTATTCTGAATCATCAGTTCCGGGACCAAAACGTCCGCGCCGGCTGCTGCTATCGAGGCTCCGGTAATTTCACCGAAGTTTTCAAAGACAGACATATCCCCCTCTTTCCCGCTCTGGATTGCAACAGCATCGAACCAGGCCTGTTTGTCGCTCAGAAAATCAAGGTATTTATTATTCCAGGTTTCTGCCTGTCTGTTGTAGAGACGCTGTATATCTTTTTGCCATTCGGAAAATTTTCCGGAAAGATTCCGCTCAGCAGCCTTCCACTCCAGCTCTCCGCGTGCAGAGACAGCTCTCATCTGCGATTCCCAGTCGTTAAATTTTTCAGCCATTTCAGTCCGCATCATCTGCAGCTCATACATTTTAATCTCGCGAAGGTTATCCATCCTGTAATCGTAGAGTCCTTTCAGGTTTCCGCTTCCTGTCAGCAGGGTCTGCTGGGTTTTAAGAAGCGCTGCACCTGTTCCGCTGTCGAAATTGTCACTGCCGAGTATTATTCCTGCAATCTCCGCCTGGTTTTCATATAACCTGAGCATATGTTCCCTTACCGAAAATACCGGGTCCGCATAAGCCGTCTGTGCTGCAGCCTCATATTCCTCAAAGCTTATTTCTTCAGAAAGATACTGATCATAGGCAAGCCGGAAGGCTGATTCCGATTCAGCTTGCAGATCAGCAATTCCATCCTGACCGGTCAGATAATAATTCAGATCCCGCAATGTTTTTTCGTTATATTCACGGGCTTCCTGCTGCAAAGCATTCAACAAGAGGCTGCTGCTGATACAGTCGTCTTTCCCGTTTTGATTCATCGTTGCCAGGTAACTCATAAAAAGGCGCTTAAGTACGGCAGTATCATCCGCAGCATCTCCGGCATCAACGGATAAACCGCCCTGTACAAGCAATCCGTGAAGGTCTTCATCTGATTTTTCAAAACCTTCCGTTACAGCTGTTACCAGAAAATCAACCTGCTGCTCATCGGCTGACACCGCTTCATCAGCTTCACCTTTCATTTTCATCAGTTTGCCGTATTCTTCTTCATATAGCTGTTTCTTTTCAAAAATTGAATCAGTAATCCGGCCGAAACCGGAAATAAACAGCAGGTTATCTTTTTCAGCCGGTTTTATAATATTATTATTGATATCAGCAGCGGACTGCTCCTTCGCAAAGCCTTCCCCCACCATATAAGAGCCGCTGAGTGCAGCAGCGGTTCCGCAGGCAAATAAAACCAGTGCCGCAATCCAGTTAAACGGAATTGCAAGTGCTGCAGTCGCAGCTGCAAAATATATTGCTGCCATAGTGAACAATGGAACGGATGCAATGTAATATGATTTTGCATCTTCACTGTATTGATCCGCAATGTACCGGCTGACTATTTCCAGACTCTCATTTCTGCCCAGAGTCTCAAAGGTTTCGAAACTTGTACCGGCTGTTGAAGCGGTTTTCAGTTTCATGATTCCGCTTTTCTCGAGCAATTTATAGAAATTATACATCCACTCTTTTTCACCGGTGAATGCTCCGACAGAATCATTGGCATTTTTCCACTCAGACAAGAGCATGTCCCTGGCACCTTCCCTGTCCAAATCCGCCTCACCGTTTCTATAAAAATAATTTTGATTCGTCCAAAACTCGTCAGAAAGATTGTCAGGAGCACCGGCATCCCGGAATTCTTCATATTTCAGAGCCATCGCCCAGGTTGTGAAACTACTCTGTGCCTCTCCTTTTTCCATCATGCCGCTCGCTTTTTCGAGCCACTGCATCAGATCATTCTGAAAATCACTCATTCCGGATTCGGAATTTTCGTTTGCCTTGAAATATTGTCTGAATGTTTCTGCGTTCGAGGCGGTTCCGTCCCAGTTGATACCCCAGGTTCCGTCGGTATTCCGGGACAGGCGGCAGTCTTCGAGTCCGGAAGGAACAATCGCTTCATCGTCTTCTGCAGCTATGATTTGTGAAGCATTATAGCTTTCATCAAGCGCGGCTTGCCAGTTCTCGAGCGCCCCGAGAGTAACCTTTTCCTGTTCAGCAATCGATTTGTTCAAAACTAGGTTAATCCTGTTGAGTACAAGAGATTCGCGGAAAGTTTTAAGGTAATCAGTGAATAGCGATCTGTAGACTTCGTCACCCGAATAGATCGATTCTGCATCTGTTCTGCCTTCAGCGATTGCTTCCAGCGCATCATTTGCCGCTTCGGCTCTTACCAGTTTGTCGTTTATATACGCAAGTTTCTGGGCAGGGCCTGTTCCGCCCTGATCGGCTATCAGATACCCGGCGGAGGCATATTCATTTACTGCCCTCGCCGTAGAATATTCCAGTTTGAGCTTATCAAGTTCAAAAGCGAATACTTTTGCAAGCTCATAAGTTTCCGTATATTCCTTCTCAAGATTACGGTACCCCCCGTCACCGTCAATAATTTGCTGCCATTCTGACTGCGCAATATCAATATCAGCTTCGAGCCTGCTGATTTCTTCTTTCATAGGACTAAGTTCAGCAAGCTGCCCGCTGTCACCTGCTGCTGTAATCCTCAGCAACCCGGCTCTTCTGCTGCCGAGGTCCGAGAGACTGTTCCTGATTGAATCAATCTTCGCAAGCCGGCTGTAAAAGCCTGCTCGGGCATCAATATACATACTTTCAGTCGAAGCAGAAGGTTCATACTTATACGCCTGAACTATTTCGGAGTATGTCTTTGAATCCAGGCTGCTCCAGAATTCATCCCCGTCCTCCATATCAAGGCCGGAGGACAGCTCTTTCATGGCCCCGGTAACCGCGACAGGAACATAAGTCCAGCTTCTGATTGCAGCGGACAGATATGCCGCATGATCAAGATATGAATTTGACGCATCCAGAATAATGTTCTGCCGGTCGTCACCGGTGCCGGAAAACAGCGTCAGCGAATCAAACCTCTGAATTGCCGGCTCTCCGCTTCCGGTTATAACTAGGTTTCTGGCGTAATCCGCGGAACTAATGTCAACTGCCGCTCCGGGAATCAGGTTCAGATCATCCTTATCCGAGGAGAGGTAATCCTCATTCAGAAAGCTGCGCCAGTTGTCGCCATCCGGGGTTTCAGCAGAGCTTACATAGACTGTCGCCCGGGTAAAAAGATCCCGTTCAGCTCTGAGACGAGCCAGTTCCGCTTCAGCAGAATCTTTACCTTCATAGAGTGCTTTATAAACTTCAGAAAGCGCTGCGTTAAAAAAGACCTCGTTGGGACTTGTATTACCGCTTCCTGTCCGGTTAAATGAGAGCTGTTTAAGCAGGTCCCGGGCGTCCGCTGCGGATTTCGATGCCGGCATAAATACCGGATCATCCCACTGCACTTCGCTGCTGCCGGTGAACCTCATATAGAGCTCACGCGCAGTCTGTTTCTGTTCCATACCGCCGAAGCGTTCATCCAGATAATCCTCAAATCCTCCATGCAGAAGCGGATTATAGACCGTTATATCATCGATGATACCCTGAATTTCGACAAGCTCCGACGCGGTTTCTTCCGGAAGCCCAACCATACCGATCGCCTCCGCAAGACTTTCTTCTGTAAAAGCTCTATCAGAAATCTTTTTCTTTAAATAGTGGCTTGCAGCATCCGGATAATCCGTCAGCAGCAGATATAACCGCTGCCCGGGTTCAACCGCAAGATAACTCAGCAGCGATTCTGCAGAAATTGACAGGCCAGCTTCCTTTTTGGTCATATACCAGTTCACAAAATCAACTGCAACTGCCGGAGAATAATTATAGTTTTCTACCAAAACCCCGCCTAACCCGAAGGCGGTAATTGTGCTGTAGATACCACCCGGAGCTGTTCCGGACAGCGCTGATATTTCGGCCCAGCCGGACTCGAAGCATACATCAAGTTCTTCAGAATATGAATCAAAATCGTCATTACTCATGCCGGAAATCCAGTTTTCAATAATCAGGGCTGTTTTCGTATCATCGAAAATATAGGCGTCCCGCGCGCCAGTCCGGGAATATGATGCAAGGCCGGCAGCTTTACGCAGGTTCCATACGAGGTTCCAGAACAGGTCCTCACCCGACAGAGCTTCCGCTTCTATCTCGGAAAGCTTGTCCAATCTTGATTGAACGGCTTCACCCGGATTTTCAGCGGCCCCCTTCAGGAGTACCAGGTCATCCTCATCAAGGCTTATTCCGTCGAGTAAATCCGTCAGAAACTCCCTGAATCCGTACTTGCGAGTATACTCCCCGGCCGCTTCAACTGCATTGTTTATAAGAACAAGACCGCCGAAGGCCTTGAGCACCCCACCGAAATTCTGCCCGGCCAGCAGTCCTCGGAATTCGTCTGACCATAACTGTACGGATTTATCAAATAACGTAATGCCTTCGGCCGCTTCGTCTGCAGAGAGCGTAAGCCGATTTTCTATCAGGCTTAGTTCTTCATCTCTGAAATACCGTCCGGCGACAGCTTCTTCGATATCAAACATACCGCCGGCCCAGACTTCCGGCTGCCCCGAGACGATCATAGCGTCGACTTCACGTAAGACCTCATTTCCGCCGTAAAGCCAATCCAGTTCCACATCAGCCGGAAAGGCATCGGGGTGCTCCGGCATGAGACTTTCGATGAGATAAACGGCCTCTATTATTGAGATTTCGTCGTCGGAGTCTTCATAAAAATTTTCAAGCGCCCTGTCGAAGTCAAGGATGTTCCACACCATCGCCCGGTAGATTTCAAGCTGTTCTGCAGACGCCCCGTCGGCAACCGCTGTTGTGTGATCCGTCAGGGCAAGTGAAAGGTCGTAAAGCTCAGCTGCCCGAGTCAGTATCATCGACCTGAACGATTCTATTCCGTCGGCCAGGCAAAGGCCGGTTTCTGCGACCGAGATATAATCATCAAACAATACATGCCATTCTATCTCTGCGCTTCCGACATCCTCTGAATCGAGGGCCACTGCAGCAAGGTCAAAGGCGGCTGTTTCTATCAGCCTGCGTTCGGCCTCGCGCTGTACGGCAGCAGGAACCACATCCGATACTGCAAGGTTTAAAAGCTTCACAGTTTGATCGCTGCTGCCGCGAATCGTAACCGCTGCTGTGCTGAGGCTGCCGGCAAGATCGGCGGCGATCCTGATTTTTTCATTTACCGAACCAGAATCACCGGAAAACTCTGTTGGAAAAGCCGCCGCAGCCCTTACGGCAAAGTAATCTTTCAGCTTCCCTATGTAATCGCCAAGGATTCCGGCAAGATATTCAGGCAGGATCAGATTGGCTGCCGCCGTATCAATTTCCGTATAAAAATCGGTGACGTCGGAAACAGCCGAAAAGCCTCCGGCGTCCCACACTGCCCCGGGTGTAATGAAGCCTGCTTTATCAGAATCGATAATTCCGAACTTCGAAAATGTATCAATAAGTTCAGCGCGGGATTTTTCAAATCCGTAAGCAGACAGTGCTGGTGCAGAATAAATCTCATCGGAAAGAATTACCGCCAATTTTGTTTTAAATTCTTCCCGGTACAGCAAATCAGAGTAAATTACCCCATGCAAATCGCCGGCTTCGGTAGTCAGAAGGTGTCTGCCGCTGAGGTAGTCTTTCAGATATTGCTGCCCCAGCGATTCATCCGGGTTCAGAACAGCTGATTCAAGAACTGCAGTCTGCTCGCCCAGGGGACCAAGAGACTCGAGCCAGAATAGCAATGAATCAAGACTGTCTATACGCTCCGAGACGGCTGCCGCCGTCGCAGCATCGCTTTTGTCAAAATAATCCCAAAGAAGCTGAAAAACCTGTTTTTCGGCAGTCTGCTCAGGTTCATCATCCGGTTCGGAGCCCCATTCAAAAATCACGAACTGATCGTCACCGGAATCCATTCGTGTTTGATACAGGTCGAGTAGTTCTTCATAAACTCGCAGATCCTGCTGAATCCATTCTGCAGGTTCAGGACCGCTTGCTGTGGAATTCATTATTATTTGATCAGGATCCGAAAACGCCTCTGAATCTCCGAAATAACGCGAAGCCCAGGATGAAAAATCATCCGCTGTCAGCAGCCTTACCTCGGCCAGCCGGATCTCATAATTCATGCGGTTTTCATCACAGATGTCATTTGCCAGGATTTGCATCTGAAAGAGGATTCTGCCTTTTTCGGCAATACCGGCATCAGCAGCTCCATAATCAGAAAACAGTCCTGTCAGCATATCATAACGGTAATCGTTCATCTCCAGAAATAATTTATCCGACAGATAGGCGCTGAACTGTTCTATAGCTTCTTCGTTTCCTTCCATCCCGAAAATGCCGTCAGAGGATGATCCAGAAGTAAAACCTGCCCCTGAGGTTGTCAGCATCCGGCGCCTGAGTTCAGACAATGACGATGTTTCGGGATTAAAGAAAGCTTCATCAAGGTTGTTAAGGGATCCCCCGCTCAGAAGATCTGCAACCCTGTCCGAAATCAGGGATATCTGCTCTTCCAGCCCGTATTCAGCCGCTGCAAGAAGGTATTCCTCAAGCGCATCTGAAGGGGTCTGGCCGGAATTCCCGGTCATACCCATACTCTCAAGCAGCTGAAGATAATATTCACGGAACTGCCCGGCAAGGAATTCTCCGCTTCCCCCATCGATATCGGCAAACATTTTATGGTAATTCGCCTGCTTTTCGGCAAGCTGCAGCTGGTAACCGCTGATTTCTTCCTGAATTGTCTTCATGGATGTCTGCATTGCTTCAAGCGCAGTACTTATATTTGAAAGCCTCTCAAGGCTTTCAGAGTAATCGAAAAGAACCGCCTCATACGCCGATTTTGACTCAGACAGCCTTTTCAGTGTTTCATCAGCATTTTCTTTTGTAGAAGAATTATCCGAGGCGTAGTCGTAAACTGCAGCCGCAATCAGCTTCTGCTTTTGCCAGTACTGCATATAGGCGCGGGCCTTGAGCAGCGCGACCTGATATTCATCAAGGTAGATAGACTCCCAGGCATCCGGCTCCGACAGAATTTCATTATCAAGCAGGGCATCAGACAACCCGGTCCCGGAAAAGGCCGTAAGCATCGATGTATCGTCAAAAACCACTATTCCGTAAGTCTCGGCAAGCCTCTGCTGTGTATTTTCCGCGTAATCCTGGTATGTCCGGAAGAGCTGTGCCCAGTACACGGCTTCCGTATACGTTTTATCAGCGTTCCGCTGATCCTGACTTAGACCCGGTTTAACCGAAGACATCGCGTCAGCCATTGACATATAGTCATAGCCGGCATCGCTGGTATCGAATGAATTCTTTTCGCCCCCGTCGAAGCGGTCCATCCAGAATTCCCAGCTCGACCTTGCTGTTTGCATCATATTCACCGACTGCAGCAGCATTCCTACAAGATTATCAATTCGGCTCTGTAATGAAGATTCGGCAGATGCAGTATTCATATCTATTTCAGCAACAGCCTTCGCTACGGCATCTTCAAGTTCCAGGTTTTCTTCGGTCCAGAGTTTAACTCCGTCCTGAAGCGCTTCGCGGTAATTATTCATCCACTCGCTGCGTTTTTCAGATAACCGGACAAAAGCATCAGCCCAGACCTCTTCACTTCCTGCAACCTCTCCGGCAGCGTTCTGTTCCCACTCTATCCGTTCCATAAAAAACTGCTGTTCAGCCTTATCCCAGCTGTTCAACCCCTGCTGAAGCATCGCGGAGAATGATTCTCTCCAGTCATCGGCATTAATTGGGGAGCTGCCGCTTTCAACGGTTTCAACCTGTGTTTTCAATCCTCCCAAAAGTACCTGTAGCCGGTTATCAAGTTCAGTCTCGGTTGACGCAATAAGTTCCCCGGAAATGCTTGATGCAGTTTTCTTCCCGTACTGATATTCGAGAGACTGCCTGTCATACAAACGCAATTCTGTATAACGGCTCTGTTCGGTGTTGTACAGCCTGTAAAGCTGATTCCTGTATTGCTGCCGGAAGGTCTCAAAATCACGCAGATAATCCGTCTGAAGCTCTTCAAGCAGGAGTGAGTCCGTAATGTCTGCCTTGAGTTCCGAGAAGGCCGATACAATCTTCCGGTCCCAGGCATCAAGCAGCCCGGAAATAACGGCCTTTACGCCCTCAACCCAGAGCGTCTTTTCTCCCTTTTGAACAAGGGCGTCATTCCCCTCCGAATCGGTCGAAAAAATATCGGCGTAACCTATAGTGGTTTTATACGAAACGTTACCATCCCCGTCGGTTTCATAGAGATAGATGCCGTTCAATTCCGCGATTTCTTCACTCAGAATACCAAGTGACGGAGGGTCTACAGAATTGAAGAAATTTTTGCTGAGCCAATCAGCATAACGTGATTTTAAAATCTCTTCAAATTCGGCGCGGGCATTCCCGCGCAGCTCTGAAAGAATGGTATCATCCCTTAAGAGAAGCGAATCCCTCTCCCATGAGGACATGGCGCTCTCGAGACCGAAACGCGCATAATCAAGCCATTGTTCTGAAGTTTTTTTCTGATCAGCCGTATCAAGAAAGGATTGAAACAAATCCGAGTGAGGCAGAAAATTGTCTATTTCGGTAACCGATGTTTGAGCGAATGCAGGAACAGCAAAAAAAATAAACAATCCCAAACCCATAATCAGGAAATTATGGTTCGTGTTCATTTTTAAGTCCTTTTTATAATATTCTTTTTGAAATTTCTTATTAAGTGTGACGTTTCTAAATACTATACCATGGGTCTACATTCTTTTCAAATTTTAACACCATTATCAGCAATATAAATTACATTTGCGGGCATAAATATCCGCTTTGTGGGAAAATTTACTTCAGGTTAACTGCTGTTCCGTACACCAGGAACTCCGCTGCGCCCTGCATCATGCTTGTTGTGGTGAACTTCAGCCCGACTACAGCATCCGCACCGAGCAATTGAGCATCCTCAATAAGGCGATCAATTGCCTGTTCACGCGATTCGGCCATCATCTTCGTATAATCGACAATCTCGCCGCCTACCATATTCTTAAACCCGGCCATAATATCTCTTCCGATATTGCGGGCCCTGATAGTATTTCCGCGAACCAGGCCCAGTACTTTGGATATTTCCCTGCCGGGAATCTCATCGGTCGTTACGAGAATAATTCCATTATCACTCATTTCATTACCCCCTTGTATTTATCCGTACGGCTTTCTTTGATCCGGTCGGATAAGGCTGTTATAAATAGAACTATAACAGAAACAACCGCCGCGGCAACAACAATTTTAATAAATATACCCTCGCCTGAATCCGAGAACAGGCTGTACAGCGCAAAACCCGCAAGCAGCAGCCATGATGCTATAAGCAGTGTAAAACCGAATCCGCCTGCAAATTTCCTGCCGCGGTTCCTGTACAGAGCCTCAAACCATTCTTCTTCCGGTGCCGGGCCTTTAATCCCGTGCAGCTTTTTTCTCAGTTTCAGAAGGCTTATATATTCATCCCTGCATTTGTAACAGGATTCAATATGGCCCATCAGAGGAGCTATTTCTTCTTCCGGCAGCTCATCATCAATGAGCAGCTGACATTTTTCTCTTGCATCATCACAATTCATGCTTTTCCTCCAGTATTTCTTTCAGAATCTTCCGGGCGTTAAAAAGCCGTGACATCACAGTTCCTTTCGGAATGTTCAGTATCTCGGCCATTTCGTCGTAGGAACATTCATCATAGTGTTTCAGTATAATTATTTCGCGGAATTTCTCCGGCAGTGCCATCACTGCATCACGGATCTCTTTTCTTGATTCGCGCTGGGTCACTTCATATTCAACAGACTCAGTGCCGGGCTGAAGTTCCGGGAATTCAAGGCCAGCCTCGGAACCCGATTTCCGCTTTGATTTATTGATACAGAGGTTTTTTGTAATTCTGAACAGCCAGGGAAACACGGGCCGCTGCGGATCATACGAATCGCGGTTCTTCCAGGCGCGTAAAAAAACTTCCTGGGTAATATCGGCGGCTTCATCACGGCTTCCGAGGTACCTGTAGGCAGTATAATAAACCCTGCGGTCATAGGCTCTGAACATAGCAGAGAACGCTTCGCTTTCTTTCATACTAATCATTAATACAGGTAACCTCCTCTGATATTCATAGATCTTTACCTTATTTTAAAAAAACTGCATAAATTTTATATGCTCCAAGATGTTGCTTCTTTCATGTGCAGCCGCTTGGGACTCCTTTGTAAGCAAGGGCTGAATATTTAATATTTGCAGCTATGTTTTGAATCATTTTAATTTTTTTTACATAGTTGCATTATGAATATCGACATGATAGAATTCTGACATTATGGCAAAATTCTTTTTACTGCCCCTCAGGTTCTTTTTATTCTTCCTTATCAGTGCTGTTATATTCATCGGATTTACCGCCATTTTCAACTGGGGTCAATGGTTCTCGCCCGAGCTCGCTGTAAAAAATAGTCTTCTTCTTTTTTTGCCGTCAACTGCATTCAGCATAATCCTTCCATCGGTGTCGTCGGGTCTTCTTTTCACTTTTTTCAGTTATCGGAAGCAGGCAATAAACCCTCTATCCGCGTTAATTACCGCCGCCGCCGCATTTGTGATAATTTTTTTCGGAATGAATTTTACCGCGGGAATGAAGACAGATTCCGCTTCCATTTCATTCCAGCCGTTTAACGAAAGGAAAATTCAGCTTACGGACAGCAATATAATCTATACAGATCATATTTCAACCGATAACCCGGACAGGATAAGCGGCATTATAACCCGCAGTGAAGATGACCGTTCCGCGTTCAGATATTACCCGGACGCCGTACTTGCACATGGAGAAAGTCCCGTGCTGAAGATAGATGAAGGAAGAATGATCGACATTGAACCTCACAATCCCGTTTTTAACGATGTTTTCAACCCCGGAAAAGTTTTAGGCTCCTATATCAGCGACATCGAGGGTCTGAACCGGAATTTCATGGCGGCGGAGCAGATTGGAGGCATGCAGTATTTTATGCTCACTGCCGCATTCACCGCTTTTCTTATGGCATGCTTTCTGTTCAGAGGGACCTCTGTCTGGCCGCTGTTTGATTTTATTCTTATTCTGGGGTTTCATCGCCTCGGATACTTCATTTTCACCTTATTTTCAAATGAAGCCGGCTTTATTTCCGATACGCTGTTCGGCGGTAAACAGTTAGATAACGTACCGCTTTTCACAATCTGCGGAGTCAGCCTGATAATTTTTATTTTCGGACTTCTGTTCAGACTTACATCCGGGAGAAGACGCGTATGAACTTTTCTCTGCCGAAACGATTTATGATTGTTACCGCAGTCTTCTATATCGGGGCTTTTCTTTTTTTTATTTTACTCAACAATATTCAATTTGCACCCAAAGAGATAGATCTGTATTTTAAGAACAGCTGGATTATAAACAGAAGCCTTTTACAGCTTTTTGAAAATCTTGTTAAAATACAATGCTCAGCTGTAGTTTTTACTTTTTCGGTTTTTTACCCGAAGATCAAAAGTGATTCGGGGCTGCAGCTGCTGACATCGAAAAACTTCAACCAGCTCGTCACAGTGATTGTCATCATCCTGATCGCGCTGACAGCACTTTTCTTTGTCGGTAACGAGATCTTCAAGCACAGCCTGTATGAAAAAACGGATAATTACCGGTACCTGACTGAAGTTTCAAGAGAATATCTAGATCAGGCAAAACAATCCGCAGATGAGGGACGGCTGCTTGAGGCTGAAGAGGATATACAGCGGTACCTTGCAATAAAACCTGATGATCCCGAGGGAAGTGAATTTTATCAGACCCTTCTTAAGAGAATCGATAATCAGTATTCAACAGCAAACACCGAAAGTGCCGGGACATCCGCTGCCGCAAAACAGAACATGCAGGATCTGAGCTACACCGATGCCCTCCGCCTTGCAGAAAGCTATCTGAAAAAAGAGGATTACTATTCAGCTTATTATTATGCACAGATTGCTTCCAATCTTTCTTCAGGTTCAGAGGATGCAAAAGATATAAGGGCAGAGGCGTGGACTGCACTCTCAAAAACTGCGCCGTCCAGCGACGAAACCGAAGAGTTTACCCTGTTTGCAAGGAAGAAACGGGGAACAGAACTGCTGCTTGGTAAAAATCCGATAGATGCATATTATCTCTTTAACCAGCTCGATGTTGAGTACCCCGACGACCCGGATGTAAATAAATACCTTAACGAAAGCATTAAAGAAACGCGTAAGCTCACTTACTTCATAGATGAAGCAGTTGAAGCTCTGAGTTTTCCGGGCATAAACGATATTTGCTTCCTGAACACGAACGATGACTCGGTTAGAGAACTGTATTTTTTCGGAAAGATGGTAAATCTGATTGAAGGTGTATTTTTCGAGAATATAGAGGTCATAACCTTCAGCTCCGACAGGGGTGTTACAAAGCATTTATCGGCAAAATACGGAAAGCTGATTGGAGAACATATTGTACTCAACGGAATCGACAAGGAAAACCGAAGCATAAGAATTTATCCGGAATACCTGATTACCGACAAGATTCCTGAGCTTTACAATACAATAAAACTTAATGCTGACTGGACCAAACTGCACGGGTTCAGCAGCGATCGCGATATATACAAAAAACTCAGTATAATAGAACTGCTTGATCTTGAACCCGTAATAGCGGGCTACGGATGGATGGTTGAACCGCTGTACATCGAAATCATCAACAGAATACTGGCGCCGTGTAATTTCATAATTTTGTCGCTGATAACCATAGCCATAGCATGGCAGTACCGCAGGTTTGAAGGAAAAATACCTATCGCGGGATTCATTCTTTCTCCTGTAGTCATCTACATTTTTGCACTTTTTTCAGATACTTATACATACGGTATCAGGCTTCTTACAACATGGATTTTTCTCGGCTTCGGGAAACCTGCTGCAATATCGCTGCTTGCCGTCAGCCAGGTAATCCTTCTTATTACCGCTTTTCTTCTGATTGCCGGGCTGCGTACCGCTGATGAAGACAAGCAAGCTGGATGAAACCGGTATTTCATTTAACCGATCATATAGTCAAAATTGCCGGAGCGGCAGTCGGATTCATCGCCATGGGAGTTTTCGGTCTGCTTTTCGGCTTAATCGGCGGAGCGCTAATCGATCAGCTTGCTCTTTCGCTGAGGAAAAAGAAGAGGCTTCGCCGTTTCCTGCTCAGCCCCGGGACTCAAAAGTCTGCATCCGGAAAATCGATTCCGCAGGGCTGGACGGAATCAGCCGGAATGGCGGTATTATGGTATCTTTTCGGAAAAGAGGCGGAGCTGCTCGGGCTGTCTCCCGGTTTATTCAGAGACTATTTCCCGGGCCTGCCGGGATCCTGTATAGAGATCCTCTCCGAAACCTTCGATGTTGATTACATCGGAACCGCGGATTTTTTCGGCAGAAATGCAGATCCTGAACAGAAGAAAATGCTGAACACGCTGATTAGAATATACGGGCTTGAAGTAAAGGCAAAAAAAGCTTCAACTGAAAATCCGGATGGAAAAACAGCGAAAATTCTGACAGCGGCAGGGATCAGTCTGAATGCTTACGGCTCAGGCGTCGATAAACGTGATGCGGATCTGCAGCTGCTTGGTCTTCCGGCAGAGGCATCTGCCGAAGAAATTAAACGTGTGTACCGCAAGCTGGCTGCAGATTTTCACCCAGACGGAGGCCGCAGCCTCAGTCCCGGGCAGCAGAAGATTACCGAAGACGCTTTTAAATTGATTCAGGCCGCATACGAACGGCTGACCCGGCAAAACCCGGAATAGTCAGCACCATGCTGCCGGGCAGGCCCCTTACGCCTTCGTCAGTCGTCTACGCGGGTTATTCTGGCGCCGAGAGACTGCAGCCGCCCGCAAAGATCTTCGTAGCCGCGCTCGATCTGATATACATTCGCAATCACGCTCTGTCCTTCTGCACAGAGAGCGGCAATAACCATCGCCATACCGGCGCGGACGTCCGGTGAAATAAGATATGACGCACGCAGCCTTGCGGGGCCGCTTACTACAGCACGGTGCGGGTCACAGAGGATGATTCTCGCCCCCATGCCGATCAGTTTGTCTACGAAGAACATTCTTGATTCGAACATCTTTTCGTGTACAAGTATAGTACCGTCCACCTGGGTCGCGACGACAAGCATAATACTTGTCAGGTCCGCAGGAAAACCCGGCCACGGCGCATCGTCAATCTTGGGGATCATTCCGCCCATATCGGAAACAACCTTCATTTCAAGACCTGAAGGAACATGAATATCGTTCCCGCTAGTTTCCCAGTGGATACCCAGACGGCCGAACCCGAGTTTGACCATCCGCAGATGCTCTGGTGCGGCTTTTTTTATTGTCAGCTCACCCCTCGTTACCGCTGCGAGACCGATATATGAACCGACCTCCATGAAATCGGAACCGATTTCGAATTCAGCACCATGGAGTTTTTTAACGCCGTTTATATATAGAATATTGGATCCGATTCCAGTAATTTCGGCACCCATCAGATTGAGCATTGCACAGAGATCCTGCACATGGGGTTCTGAAGCCGCATTCCTGATGATGGTTTTTCCTGATGCAAGAACAGCGGCCATGACAGCGTTCTCTGTCGCAGTAACTGAAGCCTCATCGAGAAAAATATCGACTCCGACGAGCTTGTTCGCAATCAGTTTGTAGACTCCGTCCATCTCTACCCGTGCACCAAGTTCTGTAAAAGCCATAAAATGAGTATCCAGGCGGCGGCGGCCGATAACATCACCGCCGGGAGGCGGAAGAATTACCTTGCCCGTTCTTGCCAGAAGAGGTCCTGCAAAAAGAATCGAGGCCCGGATAGCTCGAGCCTGACCGGAAGGGATCTCGCTTGTGTGTATATCCGTTGTTTTTACACGGTATACACCTCCTTCATTTTTAACATCCGCCCCAAGCTCCTCAAGAACTTCGAACATTACCCTGACATCCGCTATATCCGGAAGGTTACGCAAAACTATTTCCTCATCCGTCAAAAGACAGGCGGCAATACAAGGAAGCGCTGCATTCTTATTTCCACTGGCAGTTACCGTACCGCTTATAGGAAAACTTCCGTCTATAATATATTTACTCAATGAATGCTCCTCTAATACTCCATAATGTCAAAACAAAACTGTTTATCCTGAAAAGGATTCTTCTTCATCTTGAGATCAGCAATAAAAATCATGCTCCTCTCGCCGGCACGGCCAATACGAACCGAAATTTGACGCTCAAAATCCATTCGGGTTTCATAGGAAAACGGTGTCTCCATAATCTCCGGAAAAACAACAGTTGTCAGCCTTTCGCCGGTAAAAAAATCGTCGCCGACAGTTTCAGGCTCAACCGGTTTGAAGATCATACTGAGTATTTCCTCATCCGTCATCCCCTTATCGTACAGTTCTTTAAGAAGATCAGGCTCGACAGTATAATTCAAAAACTGCCTGTATTCTCCCTCTCTAAGATACTCGGAACCAATCAGAAAAAACTGTTTCAGATTCCGTACTATATTTGTAGTTTTATATTCCTTATATTCCCGTGAATTCCATTTAAACCACGTCAGAAATGTTTCAAACCCGGTACCTTCTTCAAAACCCTGTTCATGGACGACAATATCTTCAAATCCGTCCTCGTCTATATCTTCGAAAAGAGTAATTTCTGACAGGCTCTCTTTTATTGTAAACCTTGTAATTCCATAGCCGCTTAGAATGATTAGCTCACGCTCAATTCCTGACCTTGTTCGGAATGAAAACATAAGAGCATAGGGAAAATCATGTCCCTTTTTAATGTCCACCGGATTGATCCCGGTGAAAACAAGCTGCTGTGAAACGGGAACAGTATACCGCAGGTTTATGCCGTCACTGTACTGATAAAAAATCAGAAGCAGAAAATTACAATAATCCTGCCCGGATCGGAACAGCCTCGCTGATTCAGACAGTTTTGAGAGCTGATTTTCCGTACCTTCGCCGCCCTCTACAGCAACAACGAGAGCATCCTTATAACCATTTTTATCCAAATCATGCATGATTATAATCGGGGTGTTTCCGTCCTGTACAGCTTCCATATTCCAAGGCATCAGCCCAAGGATTCTTTTTATGAATTCCTGATCACTCAAAGGTTCAGCATATATTACAGATTCAGATTCAGGATCTGCAGCTCTTGCGGCTTCCCCGTGAAGATCCAGAACATCCGATGTGTCAGCAGCACTTGCCGCAGGATCGGAAACTGCATATGAATCATCGCTTTTATCCGGATTACCGCTGTCCGGAGAGACTTCCGGCACATATACAACTGAATCCCCAACCTGTTCACTGCCTGAAGAACCGGTATCAGCTGTTGTCTTACACGAAAAAGAGAGAAATACCGCAATCAGGAGAAGGACGGGCAGCAGTTTTGTCATTTCAGATATAATACCAATATTGTCGCCGGTCAGCAAGAGCGGAATTAAGGCATAATGCAGGCATTATTACAGGGGCTTGTATTATTGCATTGTATTATAAAAAATATTAAACTGTGGTTCCCGAAGCTTGAAATGCTCTCAAAGCGGGCAGGAACAGGAGAAATCAGTGAAGTTTTACAGCACCCGAGATAAAAATAATGCAGTAACCTACAAGGAAGCAATCTTTCGCGGACTTGCCCCGGACGGAGGGCTATACATGCCCGAAGAAATGTCCGACCTCACCGGTTTGATTGATTCTTTCAGTCCTGATACCCCCTTTAATGAAATTGCAGCGGAGATTACCCATGCGCTGCTTTCGGAGGAACTGGACAGGGTGGCCTCTGAAAGGGTGTGCAGCCGGGCTTTTAATTTTACACCTGAGCTTAAAAATATTGACGAAAACATCAGCGTTCTCGAACTTTTTCACGGACCATCCTGCGCTTTCAAAGATTTCGGGGCATCTTTCCTTGCTTCGAGCATGGAAGAATTCCTGAAAACCGACTCCCGCAAAGCAACAATCCTGACAGCCACCAGCGGCGACACCGGCAGCGCGGTAGCACGGGCATTTTATAAAAAAAACAACATCGATGTCGTAATACTGTATCCTTCAGGCCGGGTAAGTCCGCTTCAGGAAAAGCAGCTGACAACCCTCGGTGAGAATATCAGGGCACTCGAAGTAAAGGGTTCGTTCGACGACTGCCAGCGAATGGTCAAGGAAGCCTTCATGGACCGCGAACTCTCCGACAGGCTTAACCTCACCTCCGCAAATTCCATCAGCCTCGGCAGACTTATACCCCAGTCGTTTTACTACATCTGGGCATGGGCCCAGGCAAAAGGTCAGCGCGACAACCTGTGGTTCTGCGTCCCGAGCGGCAACTTCGGCAACCTTACTGCTGGAATCATGGCGCATGGCTGGGGAATGAAGAACAAGGGATTCATCGCCGCGACCAACATCAACGATGTCGTTCCCGAATACCTTAAAAAGGGCGAATTTAATCCGCGCGCATCGATTCTGACACTGTCCAACGCGATGGACGTCGGCAACCCGAGCAACTTCGAGAGGATGCTTGAAATATTCGAAGAATCTCATGAAAAGATGTCCGAGGTCATCAAGGAAGAGGTAATCACTGATTCCGAAACCAAGGACACAATAAAGCTGCTTCTTGACGGCAGGAATTATGAGAGCGACCCGCACACAGCAGTCGGCTACCTTGCATCACAGCGGTTCCTGAATAAGGCGGCAGCTGGAACTGTTGAAGCCGGAAAAGCCCCACGGATAATTACGCTCTCGACCGCTCACCCCGGCAAATTCACCGAGGTATTTGAGGAAGCGACCGGTTCACGTCCGGAACTGCCTGAAAGCCTGAAAGAGGTAATGAAACTGAGGAAGGTTTCAACACTGGTAGGAAATACGCTTGAAGATATGAAGGGTGTGATTGGATAACGTTAGAGAGTTCTGATTTCGTCGATAAACTTTTTAAATAGCGCGAGTTTGTTCTGCAGATTTGGATTTTCAGAAAACTCTTTCCGGACAAAAAGAAGCGGGCCCTTTAACGCTTTAAAACAAACAATAGTTCCGGCGGTATACATTTTTCAAGAGACATCATCGGATTATGCCAACCCCGCTATATCAAACAACGTGAAAAGCAGTACTTATTATATTTTATATTTTTCTCATGCTTTTCTAATATAGATATGCTACTGTTATGCTAAATGGACCTCTTTAGGGAAGGCTTAAAAAAACAGGCTGTACTCAGCCTGATTTATAAATTTTCCTCTATATTACTTTCATATCTTACGGTACCGGTATTAATCGGTATTCTCGGAAACGAAAAGTACGGTGTCTGGGTTGCTCTGTCCTCTCTTTTCGGATGGATTTCGGTTCTGGATATGGGAATAGGCAGCGGGCTCCAGAACGAATTGGTAAAATCTGTTGCTGACTCAGATTTCAAACTTTCTAAATGTCTAATTTCAACATCCTATATTTCAACTTCAATTATTGCCTTCATTATTGTAATTTTCGGATTAATCGCAATAAAACTTATGCCTGTGTCTATTATTTTAGATACAGCTGCTCTGAGAGAAAATGAACCTCAGAAGATCATGCTGATTATGCTTGGTTCTACAGGAATAATACTGATATTGAAACTGTATATAAATATACAGAATGCATTAAAAAAATCATCAACAGGAATATTAACAGGACTTATCAGCAACATACTTTATATATTCAGCCTGCTGCTCATCAGCAGAATATCCGGTCTGCAAATAACAATAATTGCGGTAGTAAAAAATATTTCGGTAATTGCAGTTTTTTTTATTATGACGATTGCGATGTTTACTGTACAAAGACAGTTGCGGCCCGGCGTCAAATATTTTAACAGGAACCTTATAATAAACCTGTCCGGAATAAGCCTCCAGTTTTTTATAATTCAGTTATGCTGGAATATAATTAATTCGACAGACAACATTATCATTTCCAGCCAGCTCGGTTCGCTTGAAGTAACAGTTTTCAGCCTAGTATTCAGAATAGTCACAATCGGAAAGCTTGTCTTTTTTTTGATTCTAACTCCCTTCTGGCCGCAATTCAGCGAGTACCACCATATGAATGATTACAAGCAGATGAAACGGCTGCTGATGAACTATGGGAAAATAATGTTTTTTATAGACTCTGGCATGATCGCTATTTCATTTTTTATTCCGATTATTATTAAGATATGGACCGGACAGAGCATGATAATACCGACACCTCTGGTCATCTTTTCTGTACTTTTTGTTGTCCTTGATAATGTTGTCGGTCTTTTTTCGTATTGTTTGAATGCCATTAACAGAATCAAATTACAAATGTACCTGTATATCTTCGGTGCCGTAATAAACATTCCCCTGTCGATAAAACTTGTTAACACTCTTCTTGGAAGCTCAGGAGCGATACTTGCAAGCTGTATCTGCTACCTCCCGCTTGTAATTCTTATGCCGTGGCAGGTAATTATAGAAATGAAAAAGGTAAAAAAAAATGGAACCTAAAATAAGTATTATCGTTCCAATCTACAATGCTGAAAAGTATCTTCATCCCTGTCTCGACAGTATTGTTCTGCAGACTCTGAAAGAAATCGAAATAATCTGTGTTGTAAACGGATGTACTGATAATTCACTTGCTATTGTACATGAATATCAGAAAAATGATGTGAGGATAATGCTATTCGTAAATGAAACAGCAGATGTCGGAGCGGCGCGAAACAGAGGGGTAAGAGAAGCTACAGGTGAATATCTTATGTTTGTGGACAGCGATGACTGGATTGAACTTGAGGCCTGTGAAAAACTTTATGCAATCGCAAAAAAGAATGATTTGGAGATACTGCAGGGACGGTTCAGGTATATACCCTATACCAAGTTTAAGAATTTTAAGTGTAATAGTAATTTATTTGAAAAAGAATTATCCGGAATGGATTTCTGGCGGGAGAATGAAACAATTTCTTTAGTTGTCTGGGATAAAATATGGCATAGAACTTTCTATATTAGTAAAAAACTGTTTAACCCAGAGAATGTTTATTATGAAGACAACAGAACAAATGTCCTCGGTATAATAAATGCAAAATATTTTATGATATCAGATTTTATTTTTTATAATCACAGATATGTTTCGACCTCAATTATGAATTCGAAATTATCACAAAAGCATATTCAGAGTTTGAAAGATCTCTATTTAAAAACCGAAGAATACATAGATAAGCATAATTTATGGAATGAATCCTGCATTGTTCTTTTTTATATAAGGAAAGCTTTTATATTTTTAACCTTTTCAAATCATAAAAAGAAAATAGAATTAATACCTATAATACGAAATATTAAAATAAAAAATATCCGATATTTCCCTCTAAAAATCAAGCTTGCTTATTATGCACCTCTTCTTACATCATATTTTTACCCAATATGGATCAAACGACATTTTTTAAAGTTAATACTGTCCCGAATATTTGAGTTTTTTTCAAACAGGATCAACATACATTCGTAATAATTTCTTGCCGTCGGAATTTCTAAAAGGGTTTTTAGTATTCTTTAAAAAGCAGCGGTAGGCATTGCAGGCTTCGTAGTAGCCTTCCGGACCGTTAAATGAGGACAACAGGTCGCATCGGTAAACTTCAAGAAGCATCGGAAAATAAGGGTTAAGCATTGCTTTTTCAGTGCGGAAAGTCGGAAGAGAATTTATTGCGGCAGGCATCATATGGTTTTCTACAAGAAAGCAGATCTTTTCAATTCTGTCACGGGGAAACTCAAGCCTTTTTAGAAATGTTTCAGCAGCAGCACCGCCTATCTGTGCATGATTGTTGAAACGGTTTCCATTAGCGCTCACTGCAAGCGGCTTCCCTACATCATGAAGAAGAAGTGCGAGAGATAGATCCGGATCATTGGTTTTACGGTGAAAGAGCGTTTCAAGCGAATGATCCCAGACATCACCTTCAGGGTGATATTCTTTTGCCTGATCAAGTCCGCAAAGTGCATCCAGTTCAGGCCAGAGAGCTTCGACCGCGCCGAAATCTTTCAAAAGCTTAAGTCCAGCTGCAGGGTAATCACCTGCCAGAATAGCCGTCAGATACAGCCTCTGAAAAGCAGGCAGTACAGAAGTCGTTTCATCGGAAAGTGTAGAAAACGCCTCAAGAAGCTCCTGCCGCGGCTTAAAACCGAAACAAGAAATCAGCGCAGCTGTTTCCAGCAAAGTCAAAATTGAGATGTTCTCAACATATCTCCGGTTATTGGAAGATTCATCAGTTAAACCGACCTCTAGCATTCTGATGCTCCGATAGCATTCTGCACGGTCAATATAATAGCCCCTGTTTTTATCATAGAGCAGATTCAGAACATCCAGCGGATGCACCGGAAAACACTTGATAGAATCGGTACAGCGGAACACATGTTCTGTATTATTCACAGTACAGGCGGCATCAATACCTTCAACTCCGGGATATCGAATGTTATCGACAACTTTGGCGATATCTACAATGGACCCCTCAATCAGCTCAAAAGAAAACCCGGGAAGATCTTTTCCGAAATAACGTGATAAAGATGAAAGATTATAAAGATAGTGTCCCGAAGATATCGTCATTCTGATTGTGCAGCACTTTCCACACTCGAAAACATTGATAATATTTCACCGCCGCCGAAGAGCTTTAAAACCACATCCTGCAAAAAAAATGGATTTAAGTATTCAAAATATGAATATAGCGTCACTTCTGTACGAACCTTACCCTCCGGTGACGGGGGCAATTTTTTAACATTCCACCATCCGCGGTAATCATTCAATTTTCCGTCGATCGACTTTTCAAGCCAGCTTTCAATCCTGAAATCAGTTGAAGTATTGGTTAAAATCTGTACCCGTTCCAGATACTCGTATGATTCTCCTACGCCCTGAAACTGGTAAACTGCCAAAAGTCTTCTCAGCGAATATTCATCCGATTCATACTGAATTTCACATTCCCGAATGCTGCTGAACAGATTAGCTGCCCCTGGTATATTTGACAGGACACCGACAACTGAATCAAAATCAATATTAAAAACTTCCGAATATTCTGATTCATGCATCAGGATATTTTCACCGTTTTTATGTTTTTTCTCGAGTTTTATGCTGACAGGTTTTTTAACCATATCGGAACTGAAGACCAGATTTGGTGTGACAAGCAAAAGAAAAGTAATTAATAAAAAATTGAAGCCCTTAAAGTGTTTAATCTCCAAAACCGCTAAAAACCTCATTACCTGAGATTTTGCCTCCTATTGTACATTCAAACCATGAAAGCCGCTCACTTGCACTACCATTGTCATCAGTGTAGCTGAACAGGACAGCCGGCTTCGCGTATAAATCGATTAAATCGAACAGGTTATAATTAATATTTGCTCCGAATTCGAATCTGTTTGTTCGCGGCGCATCGGCCATTACTTCATCATTTCTTGCGTAGGGAGTCGTAACAAGATCTGCCAGTGTGTTTTTATTCAGATAATTAAAAAACAGTCCGCCGGACAATCCGAATTCCGTCGAGATTTCTGAATCGAGTTCAGCCCAGATCGCCCCGGGACCATAGGGTGAACTGAACGGTATCAGAATATTTCCGTCATCAAGATAAACCCTGTAGATTGCCTCTTCAAGCGGGTCCGATTCATCAATACTTCCCCATAAGTAATGAGTGCTTCCTATTTCCAGTTTGACACTATACGGATGACCAGCAATATCGCCGGCATGGTAAATACCGAAAATATGTGCGTCTATCGTCGGTATGTCAGAGTCAGAAATTCCGAATACATCAGATGCATTTATATCATCGATTCCCAGCTGATAATACAGCTCAAGCCCGGGAATTACAGCCCAGGTAAAATCGGTGAAAATGGAAATATTAATATTGCTTAGCCAGGTATTATGCAGCACAGAGATGGGTGTAATATCGCCGATATAAAGCTGATTATTTACGCGAGATAAAAATGACTGCTCGGCAAGCGACATTGTGAAGGTGTCGAATGAATACACCAGGCGGTGCATGGTTGTCCAGATAGAATTTTCCCCCCAGATAAACCTTGTACCTGACAGATCAATATCTTCTGCAGCACGCCTGTTTTCCAGGCTTGCCAGATAATACTCGAGTCTGAAACCGGCGATATTCATTTCAAGCTTGACCTGATCTAAAAACGGCAGATTTTTATTCGCCATCAGCGAATTGAAATTGGGATCACCATAATGCGACGGAATTCTGCCGATAATCATTTCAAGAAAATCATTCGAATAAAAAGCATACCCTTTCGATACAATCTGGTTTTCAAGTGCCACCGGGTTGCCGGGCTTGCTTATAAAAAAGTTATTTTCCGGATACGCCGAATATTCCCTTTTAAGAATCAGTTCGAGGCAGACACCGCCGTATTCATAATTGACGAAAGAGCCGCCAAATACTGATAGCGGAAGCTCCGAAAGATAGTCTTGGGCAACATTTTCCGAATGATCTTCAGTTCTGAGGTACTGCTCATATCCGGCGGACCAGTCTATTTCCCCGGTTTCTGATCCGCCCTGTATGCTCAACTTGTTGATGAACTCATCTAGTTGTACCTGGAGCGCGGAAGACAAATTTTTATTCCGGCTCAGGTCTTCCGCCCATTTAATGAGCGTATTTCTGTTTACAGGATAACTGTTTTCAGGCAGCGTCAATCCGGCTTTTGTGTAATATATGTCTATCAGCCTGACCTCTTTGTTGTCAGGCATGAAAAATGCCTCTGCATAAAGTCCGCCTGACAAAACCCCAAGGAACAGCAGAATGCCAAAAACTCTTCTCAATTCGAATATCCCCTATCCTGTTAAAACTTTATGGAATAACCGAGACTAAAAGAAAAATCAACAATAAACCTGTCATTGCCTTCGATAGGCACGAAAATCGGGGCTTCTCCAGAGACAACTTCAGTTAATTCGAGTTCATTAAAAACGTATCCGAAAACCATTCCAGCCGAAAACTTAAAGCCTTTATATTCAGCTGATGTACCGAATTTTGATCTTATTGTATGCTCAAGAACATCATCATCAAGAAATTTCGTTCCTTCATTTGTATGCCAGTCAAGTTCATGCCATGGATTGGACGGAGATTTACTGCCTGAAATTACATATTCCAGTCCGGCATTAATATTCAAAGGAATTTGCCCGATCACCTCGAAGCTGTTCTTATAACCAACCTGAACCGCAAGGTTGTTTTCACCGTATTTATAACCTAAATAATTATCTTCATAACCAATGACTATATCTTCACCATCATTTGTAAATAAACTTGCAGGGTAATACGTGTACTCGTAGGGATAATCACTATATGATTCTCTTGCATATGTAGCTTCATACGTATATTTAAATGCGAGTGCGGTGTCAAAGCTGAACCGCCCCCATTCCGTATCAAGTCTGCCGCCGAGCGCATAAGCCATTTTATTCGGATTATGCGGAGTATCGGGCAGCAGCCAGTAAAGATTAAAATCATCCATAAGATATTGCGCGTAAAGATACATATCTGAATCGGTATACTCAAGAAAAGCACCGATAAGGTTATTCTCATTGGATTCAGTTTGCCATGGTCTGCCTGGATATATTTTATTATACTGAATAAAATACTGTGGTATGGGATTAACAAAATATTCAAGATCAAAGGAGCGATCCAAGTAGACAGCGGCGTCCTGAAACCCAAGTCGGAAATCACCAAGTTTCAGAGCATAAGTTTTAAAATTAGCCCCCCTATCGACGTAGCCTTGTGCTGATCTTTCATTAAGTCTAATCCAGCGTGTTTCATAAAATATAAATTCACCATCATAATTAAATTCAGCAATAAAAGCCGGGTTTTGGTTACTAGAAATAAATAACGAATAATCAGAATCGATAACATCTGTTTGTTCGATTTGTCCAATAGTTATATTAAAATCATCATAGTCTAATTTTAAATATCCGTTATTCATTATCGTGTAGTAGCCTAGTAATGTACCATCAGGCAGATTCGCCCCATCAGGTTTATACTTTTGATCATTTATAAGTGATAAATCGGCGACAGCCGTTAAAAAAGGCATTCGAAATATAAAATACGGATTAATTTCATTATAGTAGGTTATCTCGTCGGTAAAATGGTTATCTAAATCTAAACCTATTTCAAGAGATTCATCACTTGAAACATTTAAAATAACCACGAAAAGCAAGAGAATTAAGAAAAATGATTTCCTCATTAACAACCTCCTTTTTATATTAAGTTTATTTTCGTCCAACACCTTCATAAATGAAACCAGCATCTTTTACTACATCAGGGTCTAATAGGTTTCTCGTATCAAGAAGAATATTCCCATTCATATTTGATTTGATTTTTTCTAAATCAAGCCCGCGATATTCATTCCATTCGGTTAAAATCATAATGGCATCAGCATTCTTAACTGCATCATAAGCAGTATGACAGTACATAATATCAGGAAAAAGCTTTGAGAAATTATCCATAGCTTTCGGATCGTGGGCCTGAACAGTACCGCCGTCTTTAATAATTTCATTTACAATTGTTATGGCAGAACTTTCGCGTATATCATCAGTCTGCTGTTTAAAGGCAAGACCAAGTATGGCAATAGTCTTTCCTTCTAGGGTTCCGGCAAGCTTCTTTATTTTATCAACCATGCGCTTCTTCTGAATCTCATTCGTTGCAATTACAGATTCTATTAGATTCATTTTCACACCGAATTTCCTTCCAAAACTTGCAATGGCTTTAGTATCTTTTGGAAAGCAGCTTCCGCCGTATCCTGGCCCCGGATGCAAAAATTTCGGGCTTATTCTTCCATCCATTCCCATAGACTTTGCAACCAGATGAATATCTGCCCCTACTGCTTCAGACAAATTTGCAATCTCATTTATAAATGTAATTTTTGTCGCAAGAAATGCATTGGAAGCGTATTTTATCAGTTCTGCGGTCTCTAAACTGCACCAGACGAAAGGGACGGATGTAACATTAAGGGTACGGTACACATTAAACATAATTTCTTTCGCTTTTTCAGACTCACATCCGAGTACCGTTCTGTCAGGATGGAAAAAATCCTGGGTTGCCCTTCCCTCACGTAAAAATTCCGGGTTCGATACTACATCGAAATTATTTCCTCCTGTTTCCTTTTCTAGCAACTCTTTTATCCATCGGTTTGTTCCAACTGGGACAGTTGACTTTGTCACGATCACCTTATAGTCAATCAGATTTTTGGCAATTGTATTTACCACCGCTTGTACATAACTTAGATCGGCTTCTTCGTTTTCTTTTTCCGGTGTACCAACGGCAATAAATATAACTTGTGAATCCTGGACCGCCTGATCAATAGCTGTCGTGAATGATAGTCGACCTGATTCAAGATTCCTATTTAAATAATCTTCGACCCCTGGTTCATATATTGGAGATTTTCCCTGTTTGAGCATATTAATTTTCTTTTCATCGAGGTCAACTCCTACCACGATATTCCCAAAATCAGAGAGTCCTACTGCTGCTATCAAACCGACATAACCTGTTCCAATAACGCAAATTTTTGCTGCCATAATTATTATCTACCTATTTGTGTGTTAAAAGTCATTGCTTATATTTTTTTTATCCCTAAAATTTAATTTTTTAATATTTCAGGATACTATATATTTTATTAAAAAATAAAAAGTTCTGCACAAGTTT
>QKCC01000305.1 GCA_003245835.1 Spirochaetales bacterium
GACAGGTAATATCGCCTGTTATTACTTTCAATCGTCCGGACAAGATCTCTTCCATCGAATCCTCCAGCTAACAATGATAGAGGCGAATTCCTGATCTGTCCAGCGTAAAGAGCTGTATATTTGACGGGAACAAATGAAAGATTATGGATTAGTCTCAGAGCATCTTCATCGCTGCAAGAAGGCTGTCCATTTCGGTATCAGTCCCGATCGTGATTCTGACAAAATCGGAAATACCGGCTTTGTCAAAAAATCTGACGAGAATTTTCCGTTCCTTGAGTTTTGTATAGATTTCTTTCCCGCTGATTCCGTCTTTTCGGGCGAAAACAAAATTTGCACTCGACGGCAGTATGTACCAGCCCAGTTTTGCGGCTTCTCCGACAAAACGCTCGCGGGTTGCGATGATTTTCTGAATAACGTCCCTGCCGTATTCAATATCGCGTACGGCCAATTCACCGCATTTCTGGGCCATGAAGTCAACCGGGTATGAATTGAACGAGTCCTTTACTGTGGTAAGGGCATTTACAAGTTTTTCATTGCCCAAAGCATAACCGAGTCTCAGTCCTGCAAGTGATGAACTTTTTGAGAAAGTTCTGATTACAAGCAGGTTGTCGAATTCTTCAATCAGCGGAACAGCGGTCTCTCCTCCGAAAGCGATATACGCTTCATCAACCGCTACGAGGCGGTCCCTGTCGGTTTTTTCGAGCAGTTTCCGAATGTCAGCAAGCGGAAGTCCGATACCGGTCGGCGCATTCGGGTTGGGAAGTATTATCCCGGTTGTACCGGTTGATGCAAAATCGTTTATATCAATTGAAAAATCATCCCTGAGGCTGACTTTCGTGTATGGAATATCGTAGAACTGCGAATAGACCGGGTAGAAGGAGTATGTAAACTCGGGAAACTGCAGCGGACCGTTCGCACCGTCGAAGAAACCGAAAAAAACAAACGAAAGGACTTCATCAGAACCGTTTCCGATAAAGACTTTTTCAGGGCTGAGGCCTTCGGCTTCAGCTATTGCTTCCCGAAGCAGCTTTGAAGTCGGTTCAGGGTAAAGCTTGAGTCTCGCAATATCCATACCGGAAAGAAACTCCTTTATCCTGGGAGTCGGAGGGTAGGGATTTTCATTTGTATTAAGCTTTATATATACGCCGTCCTGGGGCTGCTCCCCCGGCACATAGGGTGTTAGGTTGTTCATTCTTCCGGCTAGCATGTTATTCTCCTGGTCAGATATAAATACAGCATATATCAACCGGAAAAAAAAGTCACCGCAGGGCAGAAGAAATATTTTTCATACATTCATCAGCTGTTCAATCAATAAAAAAAGCCCGCGGCGGGTAGACCTGGGCTTGTAAGGAGAGGTTATTAAACAACGTTTAATTCACCATTAGTAAAATATTTAACACCAGGCAAAGGATGTTTCTTTGCATAGTAACGCTATAATATGTGAAATGGTTGCGGCTGTCAACTAAAACAGCAATAATTTCTTGACAGATGAACCAGGATGGTTTATGTTACTTTACATAGAATCGTTTCTATATAAAGTAACATAAAAAGAAAGGAGGAGCGAATGCCGATTAAGATGTATTTATCCGAGGATGAAGTGCCCCGCAAGTGGTACAATCTCGGTGCCGACCTGCCCACGCCGATGCTGCCGTATCTCGGACCGGACGGTAACCCCGTCACCCCGGAAATGATGATGCCGATTTTCCCGATGAACCTGATTGAACAGGAAATGACCCAGGAGAGGGAGGTTGAGATCCCGCAGGAAGTACTGGAGATCCTCTATAAATGGCGGCCTTCACCCCTTCACCGGGCTGTAGCGCTTGAAAAAGCACTTGGTACGCCCGCGAAGATATTTTACAAGAATGAGAGTGTTTCTCCGGCCGGAAGCCATAAGCCCAATACTGCTGTAGCGCAGGCTTATTACAACAAAATTTCAGGGATCGAGAAGCTTACCACCGAAACCGGAGCCGGTCAGTGGGGCAGCGCCCTGTCGTTCGCATGTGCCCAGCTCGGACTTGAATGCAAGGTTTACATGGTAAGGATCAGCTTCGATCAGAAGCCGTTCAGGAAGGTCATGATGCAGACCTGGGGCGGCCAGTGCATAGCCAGCCCGAGTCCCGATACCGTAACCGGAAGGCGCATGCTCGAGATGGACCCGGACACTCCGGGCAGCCTCGGAATTGCAATAAGTGAAGCTGTTGAGGAAGCAGTCTCGGACCCGACGGGCAAAACAAAATATGCGCTCGGCTCAGTGCTGAACCACGTAATGCTTCATCAGACAATAATCGGACTCGAAACAAAACAGCAGCTTAAGAAATTCGGAATCAGCAAACCCGATGTCGTAATAGGATGTGCCGGCGGCGGTTCGAATTTTGCCGGGCTTTCATTTCCTTTTGTCCGCGACAAGATTAACGGTGACGACATTGAAATCATTCCTGTTGAACCCGCATCCTGTCCGACAATGACCGGCGGAACCTTTACCTACGATATTGGTGACATGTCGGGAATGACGCCGCTTATGGCTATGCATACGCTCGGACACGATTTTATTCCGCCTCCGATACATGCCGGCGGTCTTAGATACCACGGAATGTCTCCGCTGGTTTCGCAGGCTGTTATCTCAGGACTGCTATCACCAAGGGCGATCCATCAGCTTGAGTGCTACAAGGCTGCGATGACATTTGCAAGGACCGAGGGAATCATTGTAGCGCCCGAAACAAGCCATGCGGTAGCTTCAACAATTCAGGAAGCCCTGAAGGCCAAAGAAGAGGGAAAGGAGAAGGTTATTGTATTCAGCCTTTCCGGTCACGGTCTGATGGATCTTAAGGGCTACCAGGCCTATATGGCAGGGGACCTTTTTGATTATGCCCTGCCGCCGGAGCAGATTCAGGAAAACCTGGCAAAAATCAAGGATTTTCCGCCTGTCCCGAAACGGTAGTGATGTTCGAAATGTATTGAATTAACCGGGATGCTTCAGACTGAGGCATCCCTTTTTAACAAGGAAGGCTACAGCGCAAATGATTGAAAAACCGGAAGAATCAGCAGAGCAGATCCCCGAAATTTACTGCAGGAAGCTTGGACATCACCTTCCGTTAACCTACTGTCTTTCACCCGGGCAGCCGCTTTTCTGCTCATCTTTCAGGAACTGCTGGTTCTCAAGAATGAATGTTGATGATTTTCTTGGGGCAAAATTTTCCGCAGCGCAGATTGAACAGGCTGAAAAGCCATCCATCCCCAAGGTTACGAATATAATGTCGATTATAGAAAAATACAGGAAGACCGAAGACTGAAGCCGGCAGTCGCGATACAGAAATAGCTGTTTCCGGGCTATGCAAGAAATTTCCGAATCTCGGCAACCATATAGAATGATCCGCAGACGAGCACGGGCAGCCCGTAACCCGCAGCTGTTTCGAGCGCAGTTTCAGGGTTTGTTAAAAGTTCCAGCCCTGAGCCGAATCCGCAGACGGCACTGAAGGTTCTGAATACCTCATCCGGGTCGTTTATCTTGAAACTCCCGGGTTTGGATATGATTATCTTCTTAAACTTTCCGCACAGAAGTGAAGCCATTCCCGCCACGTCCTTGCCCGATACTGCACCGAAGACAAGCACCGCATCTTTAGCGGGGCTGATATACTCAAAAAAAGCCTGCGATGCGGAGCGTACGGATTCGACTGTGTGGGCGCCGTCGAGAATAACCGGAACCGAACCCTGCGGGGTTTCTGCAGCCAGAAGCTCCATCCGGCCCGGCAATGACATTTCTGACATGCCCGCGGCCAGATCAAACGAATCAGGCATAAGCTTCGAAAGCACCTCAACTGCGAGCGATGCATTTTTTATCTTGAATTCTCCCGGCAGATGAAAATCGAGCCTGCAGCTTCGGCCTTTCTGCAGTCTGATCTCGTATGAACGGCTGAAGCCGGCTGCAGGTTCCAGCCTGACAATCTGGTGAATAAGGTCGTCGGGGAAATAGATGTCCGACCTGTTCCGGTTGGCCCTTGTTCGAAAAACCTCTTCAGCTTCAGCGGTCTGGTCCGCCGAGAATACAGGCACCCCCGGTTTGATGATACCGGCCTTTTCTCCGGCAATTTCGGCTATGGTGTCTCCGAGAAACTCAGTATGTTCAAGTTCGATGATAGTCAGAACGGAGGCTTCGGGCATTATAACATTCGTCGCGTCGAGTCTGCCGCCAAGTCCCGTTTCAAATACAACCCATTCACAGCCGGCCCGGCTGAAAATAAGAAACGAGAGCAGCGTAAGAAGTTCAAATGCCGTGGGATGTCCGCCCGGAAGTGCATCTTCCTGAATCTTCTTTTCTACAAGGTTAAGCATCTCTTCGGCTGTGTCGGCATAGAGCCTGTCGTCAAAAAAAACTCCGGCGCTGCTGATGCGCTCTTTGTATGACGCGACATGGGGTGAACAGTAAAGCCCTGTGTTGTACCCGTTCGCGGACAGGGCGGCAGCCAAAAAAGCAGATACCGAACCCTTTCCTTTCGAACCCGCTACATGGATCGATTTAAAAGACTTCTGCGGATTACCGAAAAGTTCGGCGAGCAGGAACATTCGATCGAGGCGGTATTCGCGAGCTGTCAGGTTCGGGGTCTTTTCGAGGTTTGTGAACGCTTCTATATATTCAAACGCCTCGTCGGCGGTACTGAATCGCATTTCGGCTTACAGACCGCGATCTTTCAGTGCGTTGCCGTGAGTGACGAATCCTTCATAGTCAGCCAGAGCCTTAACATGCTTTGCCGCCCCTTTCAGACCTTTTTCTGTCGCGTAGACTACGGATGAATATTTGATAAAATCACGAACCGAAACAGCCGAGTAGGTCATTGCCCCGCCCCCTGTAGGCAGAACAGCATTCGCCCCGGTTGAATAATTGGCAAGCGAGAAGGGCGTATTGCTGCCGAGCAGGATCTCTCCGGCATTCTCGATAAGATTGAGCGTATCAAACGGGGATGCCGTCTGAATCTGAAGGTGTTCGGGTGCGAATTTGTTTACGACTTCGGCAGCCTCTTCCATAGATTCGGTGATTATGATTCCGCCGTAGCCGGAGAAAACGTCTTCAACAAAAGTCTTTCGCGGTTCGGGAAGGCCGGAGGTCTTTTCAGCGATTATTTCTGCGGCCTCTTCGGCAAGCCTGACAGAAGGAGTGATCAGCAGGGCGGACGAATCAGACCCGTGTTCCGCCTCGATAAGAATATCAAGCGCAACCTTTTCCGCATCGGCGGTATCATCGGCAAGAACAATCGACTCGGAAGGGCCTGCGGGCAAACCGGGATCGACCCGTGATGACAGCAGCCGCTTGGCCGCCGCAACATACATGCTTCCGGGACCGGAAAGCTTCACAACCGGCTTAACCGATTCGGTACCGAGCGCAAGGGCGGCAATGGCCTGTGCCCCGCCTATACGGTAGATTTCGTGAACGCCGCAGAGTTTTGCAGCGTAGAGGCAGGCCGGATCAACGGTGCCGTCTTCATTCGGCGGCGTGACTACAACAATGCGTTTTGCCCCGGCAATCGCGGCGGGAACCGCGAGCATATAAAGCATTGAGGGAAAACTCCCCCTGCCGCGGGGTACATAGAGCCCGACAGATGAAACCGGAACAGGTTTTTCGCCCGCAAAAATACCCGGACGGACCTCGATAAAGCTCATCTGGGGAGGCTTCTGTTCGCTGTGAAAGAGCTGTACATTCTCGATTGAATAGGCTATAGCCGCTTTTACATCATCACTGATTAACTTTTCAGCGGCAGAGTATTCCGCTTCCTGAACAAGCAGCGGCAGATTCGATAAATCCGCGCCGTCGAACCTGAGCGTCAGCTCACGCAGGGCGGCATCTCCGCCGTTTTCTATTTTACTTATAATATCACTTACTGAAGCGGATACTTCAGATATATTAAGTTCCGATCGGGAAAAAATCCTTTCCCGGGCTGATTCATCCAGATCTTTCCACTTGAAAATATTAAGTTTCATTATATGTCCTTTCCGTTTCTACTTAAAAACGGGAAAATTCAGTGAAATCTGAGTCCCCCCGTTTCTTCTGAATTCTATATGACCTTCAAGCTGAATGACAAGGCTTTTTATTATATCCAGGCCGATTCCTTTGGCAGAATTACCATTTATATCGGCAAAATCGAAGCCGGAACCCGTATCGTTGACATTAAGATAAAAATAATTGCCGTCGGTTTCGAATTCGAGAGTAACGTTACCTCCGTCGTAACCGCTGAATGCGTGCAGCAATGAATTGCTGACCGCTTCGTTGATTATCAGTCCGCAGAGCATTGCCCGGTCAAGATCGAGCCTCAGATCGGAAACATTCAATTTGACATTTATATTGGGAAGCATAGCCCTTGTTTCAATGAGGTTGCCTACAAGGCTGCCGATATAACTCTCCATATTTATGGACGGTATAAATTCGGTATCGTAGAGATTATCATGAACAAGTGCCATTGAAGCAATTCTGTTTTCGGTAGCGAGCAGGCTGTTTCTGCTGTTTTCGTCCTTGTTTGATTCAAGCTGCAGATTTATGAGGCTTGAAATGATCTGCATATTGTTTTTTACCCGGTGATTAATCTCATTCAGGAGGATTCCCTTCTGCTCAAGAAGGTGCTTCAGCTTTTCTTCGACTTCTTTCTGCTCGGAATACTCGGTGATTATTCCGTCTATCATTACCGGAAGTCCTTCCCGGTTGAAGATGGTGGCGGTTTTCTGAAACATCCATTTTTCAGCTCCGGAAGCGGTAACTATACGGTATTCAAAGCCTGCGCCGGAACTTCTTCCGGAGATGAGATTTTCAAAATGTGAAATGACATCTTCTTTTTCAATAACACCCATTATCTCGGTGAAGTTCTGTATTCCGTTGTCAAGCACATCTTCCCTGCTGAAACCGGTCAGCCTGTCGAATGACATGTTCATATAGTCGAACCTGCCTGCGTCGATTGAATACGAGAAGATTATAGCCGCTGAATTTTCGGACAAATTCCTGAACCGCGATTCGCTCAGATGCAGCGCTTCGATGGAATTCATCGACCGGTTGGCTTCCTTGCAGAATACCGACATAAGAAGCCCAATTTCACGATCCTCGGAAACAAAGGGCGGTTCAGTTTTGTTATGGACAGAAAGAAGTCCCATTACGCTGCCGTTCTGGTCCGGCAGGGGGAAGATCATGAATGATGAATCATTGTACCCGTCCCAGCCGCTCGGTGCCAGGCCGGCTTCCGCTTCCATACAATCCACCAGAATCGGCTTGCCGGATTCAAGAACCCTGGCAAAGGGTGAATTTATCTTAAGCGGAAAGGGCAGAAACTCCGGAGAATGTTTGGGTTCGAGCGTGTGTACAAGTCTGAGACCCTTGGGCTCAACGATATATATACTTCCGCCGGTCGCCTGAAGGTGGCTGCCGAAGTCCTCAAGAATGTAGGAGCCCATGTCCTTCAGCCGGCGGTTCTTGGACATTGAAAAAGCCGAGTTAATGATCTTGTCCAGCCGCTTGTTGAAATCCGACAGAAGCCGGTTCTTTTTCTCGATTTCTTCTGATTTTCTTTTAAGTTCATCTTCCAGATGCTGCCTGTACAGTAATTCCTGCCTTCTTTCACGGCTGTTTCTGATGCATTTATTTATTGAACGGTTAAGAATATTCAGATCTGATATCGGTTTAAGAATATAATCGGCTGCGCCGTTGTGAATAGCGGAAATAGCTGATTCGATTTCGCCCGAGCCTGATACAACTATGACAGGGGTAATCTCGGACATATCGCTGATTATTTTTATAACATCGAGGCCGTGGATTCCCGGCATCTTCAGATCAACAAGAACCGCATCCGGGCTGTTCGATTTGAAAATGTCTATCCCGGCCCCGCCGTTCTCTGCCTCAAGAACGTTGTAGCCGTAATCTTCGAGATGCGCTCTAATTGATTCTCTCACGCTTTTTTCGTCCTCGATTGTGAGGACCGTGTATTTGTTGGCAACGCTGCGATTCACCGCAACATAATACAACAATTAAGCTTTTTTTGTCATCATGCGCCCGCAACATTTTAGCTTACTATTTTACTAAGCAATACTTTAAATTGAATTAAGAAGCGGAAAGTAATATATTTAAAATGTAGATTGAATGGAGAAAATACAGTGCGTCGAAAAATCTTAAGCGTTTCAATAATTACGATACTTGTTTCATTTGTTTTTCTTTTCAGTTCCTGTGCGCCAACCTATCAGCTGACAGTCAGCAGTCTGAGCGGGGGAACAGTGACGATGGACCCTTCCGGTGGAGCTTATTCCGAGGGAACGGCCGTAACACTTACCGCCGAACCTGATTCAGGATTCGCGTTCACACGATGGGAAAATACTGCTTCCTATTCAGCTGACTCTGCCATAAGCAACAGCATACAGATTGTGATGCCTGGTGATAATATAGAAATCTCTGCAAGTTTTACTGAAATTGGAAAAGGCTGGACCTTTATGATCTACATGGGCGGCGACAACACCCTTTCCTCTTTCGTCTCTCTCGATATAAATGAAATTGAGCAGGGGCTTTATGATTCAGTCCAGGCCGGAAATGATACAGTCCTTAATGATGTTAAGGTTCTCATTCTGGCTGACCGATCCGGTTCTGCTGATACTACTTTATACCTGGCCGCACCAGATAATACATCAACTGTCGCATCAACCGTAATTACCGATTCAGATGACGTCTATATCTCAGGATACGAACCAAATATGGCCGATCCTGACACGCTGCAGCATTTCATCTCCTATTCGATGACCAAATACCCCTCAGAATATAACGCCCTCGTAATATGGGATCACGGCGGCGGTGTTAAGAGCATAGATGTTTCTGATGTACCGTCAAGAGAGATTATTGAGGATGACGGTGACTATCTGTATATGAACGAGCTGCAGACTGCCCTAAGCGGTGCGCTTGGGTCTGGTTCGCTTGATATTATAGGTTTTGATGCCTGTATTATGGGCGAGGTCGAGAACGCCTACGAGGTCAGGAACCAGGCGGATTATTTTGTGGCTTCAATGGCAGAGGAATGGGGTTACGGCTGGGATTACGAATTAATCTTCGACAATTTTACGACAGCCGGAAATTTCCCGACCCCGGCACAAATGGCCGACATCCTTGTTACGCAGTTCAGGGATTCGACTTACAGCGAAACAGTCTACTATCCCAATACAATGACAGCTGTTAAAACCTCGGCAATGGCAGATCTAAAAACGCAGATAGATTCACTTGCCGGATTGATACATTCAGACGGGCTAAATGCTCAGACCGAGTTTCAGTCGCAGCGCGATGCTTCGGTATTTTATTATGAACCGCCAAGACCGATAGGTGATACCTTTGTGGATTCTGAGGACGATACCTATGAACAATATATACTTGTGAATCCGTATTACGACATTTATGATTTCTGTACAAATATCGCCGCCTCGTCCGTTTTTTCAGCTGAGGTTAAAACACAGGCCCAGAACGTTCTTGACGCTCTTGCCGCTGCTGTTGTTGCAACCTACGGCAGCAGTACGAGTGTTGATTCATATTACACAGCTACGCGTGAGCCGCTCGGTTTGGATTATTATCAAACAACAGATTCATCAGCAGTAAGAGGGCTTTCAATCCTTATTCCCAACGGTGAAAAGACATGGAGCAGTGTCAGCCATTATGCATACGACTGGTGGTATGCAACAGATATAACCGAATCGCCAAGTACAACAGGGGTATACCTCGGCGGGCTGGATTTCTGTACGTATGATTCTGACGGAACAGTCGAAACCTGGCGGGAATTATTCGAAGCCTGGTACGATTCGGGAACAACAACCTACACCCCGGGAAGTTACTGATACGGTCTTTTTATTCTCTTAAATTGCCGGAGCCTTTGCACCGGCAGTCATTCGCGGCTCTTAACCGACCGGCGGTTATTCCCCGCGGTCGATGCCCAGAAGGTCCTGTGATATATAACCAAGGTACTCGGTTATACTGTCCCTGTTCAGCGAGTAGTAGAACCTGCGGGCTTCTCCTTTTTCTATATTCAGGAGTTCAGCGTCGACCAGTATATTTATGTGATAAGACAGCGTAGCCGGTTTCAGGTTGAAGTGATCAGCCAGCTCGGTGCTGTACCATGGGCGCTGTGCCGTCAGCCTGAGTATTTCGAGCCGTTTCGGGTCTCCGAAGCATGAAAAGAAAATATCAGCCTTGTCGCGTGCCGAACGGTGAAGAATCCTTTCGTCGGTTCCCGCGCCGATGACCACTGTACGGGTGCTCCAGAACGAAGATATCGCGTTGTCGGCGAAGAGGGAAAAATAAAGGACCGGCTCACCGGAATTACTGATGGATTTTACGAAACTGTGGAGACCGAGAAGTTCCAGATAGGATTCTCCGTTCTCATGTATTTTACTGCTGTGCCAATCGTATTTTTCCTGTTCGATCTGCCGGAGAGCTCCATGTCCGGGATGGTAAGCCTGCTTATAAAATTCCGTATAGATGCTGCAGAGTTTTTTAAGAAAACCTCCGGGATCCTGCAGAAATCCATACATCAATGAAGCTTCTTCCATCGGATCGTATCCGGGGGTTAATCCCTCATTTGTGAGAACTTCACGAATTGCTTCTTCTGTTATTCCGTCCCCTGAATTACCGCAGAACTCTTTATTGATAAATTCAGTGAAATCTTCTGTGCTGACGTTGTTGAGCATAGATAAAAGTTTCTCTGCGGAATCGATGCCAGGCTGCTTTGCAAACAGCATAAAAACATAAGTAGACGGAAGGATCATCCGTCCGAACATAAGCGATATATCATTCAGAAGAAAGGGTGAAAGTTTCTTCTCGTATTCTGAGCACCAGTCAGTCAAAACCTTCATTTTGGGGAAATTGTTTTCGGAAGGCTTGTTTCTGTCGGCGAACCGCTTAACGGCAAAAATGAAATCCACGGCTTCGTTGTTTATCAGTTTCATAGACATATTTTATATGCATTTTAACAATAAATCCAGAATATGTTAGAAAAATATCTAAAAAAGATGTTAGAAGGCTTGACATATATTAGAAAAATATCTAATATAAACGTATGATAATTATCAGATAGGAGTGTAAGATTATGTTCTATTCTGTCGGTGAGATTTCAATTATGGCTAAAGCGCATGAAAATGACATGAGGTATATGAGAGAATGCTGCAGGAAGACGGAAGGCCGAAAAAATTCCGGAGCAAACCGGCGCAGGAGAAGCGGGCTTATTGCCATGCTGATTTCAAAGTTTTCGATTTAACGATTTCAGTGGTATAATATCTGCATGAACAGTTATGAAATTGTTGATGTGGACGACAGCAACAGGAACGGTTTCTGCAGCTGTTTTGAAGACTGGTCCGATGAAATCAGGGAAGCCGGCACACACAGGCTCGACTGGTACAACAAGATGAAGGACCGCGGCCTCGGAGCCAAAATTGTCCGGGACACGGACGGAACACTCTGCGGTCATATCCAGTACATACCTGCCGAATTTGCGCCGCTTACTTCCGGAAATTACTATTTTATATACTGCATCTGGGTACACGGGCATAAACAGGGCATAGGGGATCGCAGAGGGTCAGGAATGGGGACAGCCCTTCTGCAGGCAGCCGAAGAAGACATCCGCAGCCGCGGGGCTGACGGAATAGCGGCATGGGGCGTCTCAATACCCGTATGGATGAAGGCTTCCTGGTATAAAAAACACGGCTACAAGTCAGTCCAGAAAGACGGGATGCGTCAGCTTCTGTGGAAACCCCTGAAAGCTGAAATTGAACCTCCGAGATGGCTCGAAATAAAAGAGCGTCCGCCGTCAGCCGAGGCAGAGGGCAGGGTAATTGTTACATCGCTCTTCAGCGGAATATGCCCTGTAACAAACCTTGCTTACGAGCGTTCCAAAGCTGTGGCTGATGAATTCGGTAATAACGTCAGCTTTTCGGAAGTGAATATTTCGGAACCAGCCGACATTGAAAAGTGGGGCATGAGCGACGCGCTTTTTGTTAATAAAACACAAATTGTGCTTGGTCCGCCGATTGCAAAGCAGAAGATTAGAAAAATAATCAGCAAAGAACTTAACAAGGCCTCGAAAAATATCCGTTAAACCGGCCCGTGAACGATCCTGCCTGCCGAGACGGTCATATAAACCCCGGCATGCCGTATTTCATGAGGATCCATTTCAAACAGGCTGCCGTCTATGACTGCTATATCCGCCTGCAGTCCGGGGACTAATTTTCCGGTCAACCTCTCGGTGTTCATCTGCCTCGAGGATCCCGACGTGTACTGAATCAAAGATTCCTCAAGAGTCAGCTTTTCTTCGGGGTTCCAGCCGCCGTCCGGTTTACCGTCCTCATGCAGCCGCGTCATTGCCCGGTAGATGCCCTGCAACGGGTTCAAAGTTGAGACCGGGAAGTCGGTACCGAATGCTGTATCAGCCCCTGCATCGAGAATTGATTTAAACGGCCATGTCCAGCGGCAGCGGGCTTCACCGAGAATTTTACGGAACGGATGCCCTTCGTATGTTTCGGACCAGAGGTGATCCGGCTGTACTGATGCCGTTATACCGAGGCTTTGGAACCGCGGAAGGTCGTCAGGGTGGATGTTTTCTATATGCTCAATGGTGTGTCTTGTTCCCCGGAAACCGTTTCGCTTTCTGACTTCTTCAAAAATATCGAGTCCCAATCTAACGGCTCCGGCGCCGCAGGCATGAAACCTGACGCGGATATCGAGCCTGTCGAGGGCTGCCGCTTTTTCAATCGTGCTGTCTACATCTACCAGCGGCCCGGCATTGAAACCGGGTCTGTCGGCGTATCCGTCTACAAGCATGCCCGTGTACATTGCAGCTGTACCGTCGAGAAACTCCTTTACACCGCTGAACCTTAAAAAATCGGAATCATATCGTAAACGAAGGTCCTCGAGCTCGGCAATATCGGTGCTCATCAGGAATACCGGATGCACCCGGCAGCTGAGGCTTCCCTCAGCAAGCAGTTTTTCATATACCCCGCATCGGGGATTGTCCGAGAGCGCTACGTCGCTGAACGATGTTATACCGAACCTTGCCGCGTGTTTCAGGAGCCCTCTGATAAGCTCTTCCTCCCTCTCATGCGAGACATTGAATGCTGGTTTCATTACAGGGAGCATCGCTTCGGGTTCGAGCAGGTATCCGTCGGGTTCACCGTTAGCATCTACAAATATTCTGCCTTTCGAAGGCTGCGGTGTGGCGGATGTAATTCCGGCGGCCTTCAGCGCGGCGGTGTTTACCCAGGCGCTGTGCATTTCTTCATTAAACAGGCACACCGGCCGGTCCCTGAAGACTGCATCAAGAGAATGTCTGCCAGGCAGCTTCTGTTCCGTCCAGTTGTAGTGGTTCCATCCGAAGCCTGACAGCCAGCCTCCGCTGCCGGAGCCGCCGGCGCTGCCGTAGTAATTGTGCATGGCTTCAACGCATTCAGTCTCCGACGTACATCCCGTAAGATCGGCCGACTGCAGCTGCAGCGCCCCCAGAAAGGCGTGAATATGGCTGTCGCAGAATCCGGGCATGACGAGACGGCTGCCGCAGTCGATGATGATCCCGCTGCTGTCTGACGTCTGTGATTCGGCGGCTGCGAGTTCATCCTGGTCTATGATTCCGGAAATGAGGCCGTCACGGATGCTTACTGCGCCGGAACGAAGACTGCCGCCGTTTCCGGTGAAGATGCTGCGGCTTTTGATCAGCAGATCCGGCATCAGTCTATTCCTGCTTCAGCAGTACAGGGCCGGCGGCCGCGGGTTTAAGCGAAAATATTTCTGTAATTTCAGGAAGTTTTTCCGGCGCACACCAGGCTGTAATCTCCGGCGCTTCAACGTAGACCCAGCCTGAGGGTGTTCCAGCCTTCAGCTGACTGTTGTCGGATGTATACCATCCGTTATGAAGATCTTCAGCGGTTACCGGCTGGTCCGGATCAGACTTGAATCTGAACGATGCATCAATAAGAATGTACCCTGAATGGTCCCAGATGTTGTTCATCGGTGCATATTCAAATGCCGTGCCCGATATAACAATCAGGCTGAAAACCTCGGGAATTTCATTATAGCGGTAAAAAAGGCGGCTGATTGAACCCTGGCTGCGGCTGCCCTCATGCGTTATTTCAGTTTCATAGCTCCATCCGTCGGGAAGGACCGGTGAGTTCTGAACAGACGCGTCTTTTTCGCCGGGAGCATCGCCTGTTTCGGATCTGCCGAGGGACGCACAGCTGAACACTGCAACTGTAAGCAGTATTGTTGTGATAATCATTACGGATGTTCTTTTCATACTGAAAGCATAACAAATAGATTGTTGTTTGTCTTGGTTTATTAATCTATAATGTACCGATGCAACTGTATTTATCAGGCGGTAGAACGCTATCAACAGACAGAAAAGCCTTTGTGATGGGTATACTGAACGCTACACCGGATTCGTTCTATTCCGGAAGCAGAAAACCGGCTCTTAAGGACGGTCTTGAAGCAGCGAAGTCGATGATCAGCGCAGGGGCTGATATCCTTGATATCGGCGGCGAATCCACACGTCCGGGATCGGCTTATGTAGAGGCTGATCAGGAAATTGAGCGTGTCGTACCGCTGATCGAAGGTATCCGCGGGTTTTCGGACATTCCGATTTCGATAGATACCCGTAAATCAGCGGTCGCCGAAGCTTCGCTTAAAGCGGGGGCCGACATAGTTAATGATGTATCGGGGCTCAGGGATGATCCAAAGCTAGGTTTTATAGTCTCAATGTACGATGTTCCCGTGATCCTGATGCATATGCGCGGTACGCCGGAGAGTATGCAGAACAGTCCGCATTATACCGATGTCATAGAAGAAATAATAAATGAACTGGAACTCTGCATAGGCAGGGCGAAAAGTTTTAATATCGCTTCGGAGCGGATCATCGTCGATCCGGGGATAGGTTTCGGCAAGCGTCTCGAGGATAACCTGATGATTCTGAAGCAGCTGGACAGGTTCTGCTACCTTGGCTACCCGCTGCTTATGGGGCTGTCGCGAAAGTCTTTTATCGGTACCGTAACCGGGACTGAAGTAAATGATCGGCTTGCGGGCAGTTTGTCCGCGAATATGTACTCAGTCATGAAGGGTGCCAGAATACTCAGGGTCCACGACGTAAAAGAAACAGTACAGATGCTTGACCTGGTTACGGCTATAGAAGGGGCCGGCCGGGAATGAGCAGACTTACCGATATCTGGGTTTTCAACGATATAATCAGGCCGGTTCTTGATATCGCTATTCTTTCGTTCCTGATTTATCAGCTCTATAAAATTCTTATCCAGACGAGGGCGCTTCAGCTTCTGAAGGGTGCAATACTCATTGTAGTAATCTATGCCGGGGCCTGGGTCCTCGAGCTCGATACACTAAGATGGATTATGAATGCCCTTGCGACGGTAATAGTTATAGTGCTTGCCGTTGTCTTTCAGCCGGAGCTGCGGAGTATCTTTACAAAGATAGGCCAGCGGGACTGGTTTAAATCCACCTCAGGTGCAAGGCCTCGTCAGATCGAATCGGTGCTGAACGCTGTGGATGTACTTGCGGGCAGGCGCCGGGGCGCACTTATTGTCTTTTCAAGGAAGATGGGCCTGAAGAATATAATCGATACCGGAACGCTGCTTGACGCAGAGCTGTCGTCGAGTCTTATACTGACGATGTTCAGCTTCGATACCCCGCTGCACGACGGGGCGGTTATTATCCTGAACGGCAGAATCCATTCAGCAGGGTGCTTTCTTCCTCTTTCAGAACAGACAGATATACGCCGTTCATTCGGCACCAGGCACAGGGCGGCACTAGGGCTTGCCGAAGAAACGGACGCGGTAGTACTTGTCGTCTCGGAAGAATCCGGGGCCATTTCGCTTGCCTACGATGCAAACCTTCTATACGATCTCTCGATTGAAGAGACCCGCAGAAAACTTAAATACCTTTTAAATTCACGGGAAGAATCAGCAGCTTCAGAGGAGAACAGCTTTGCGTAGCAGATGGACAGGAATTCTTGAACGTAACTGGCCTGCCAAGATAATCTCAGTGGTTGCAGCAATAATGCTTTTTCTGTTTTACAGGGCAACCAGTCTTGAAGAACGTTTCTTTTCCGTGCCGCTGAATGTTATTGTAAACGAGAGTTATGCTGTAGCCTCTGAAGTTCCCAAAAGCGTCAAGGTGACGCTTCGCGGCTCTGAAGAGAATATTTTCCTGATTCTTGAAGACGATATCGAAGTATACGCCGATTTTTCCGTGCATGCTTCGGAAGGTCAGTTCCGGGCGCCGGTGAAATTTATAAGAAAGGGTTCGGCCCAGAATATTGAGGAACTTGAAATAAAGATTGACCCGCCCGAGATCAAGCTCGAGCTTGAACGGAAGATCTCGCGCTCTGTCCGCATACAGCCCCAGCTTACCGGTTTCCCGGCCAAGGGGTACGAGCTTGATCAATACCTGCTGAGTACCGATGAGGCGATTGTTGAGGGGCCGGCGAGCCATGTTGAGCAGCTTGAATCAATTCAGACCGAAGAAATCAGCCTGACCGACCGGAACGAGGATTTTTATGTCCGGACAAGGCTTGATGTCAAGGATCCGTATCTTTCATTCCCGGCCGGTGATTCGGTGGGTTTTCAGGGTGTAATTACCGAAACAGTTATTCTGCAGTCTATAGATCATGTGGGCATAATTTATATCGATCTTCCCTCCGACCTGAATATTACCGGGGCAGAGGTCAGCGGAAGCATCAAGGTACAGGGAAAACAGCTCATGCTCGAGTCGACGTCTACTGACGATTTTTCACTTATAGCCGACTGTTCCAGGATCAGGGAACCTGGTGAGTATGATATTGATCTGAAGCCGATAGTACCTGCCGGTATAGCGGTACTGCGGTATTCTCCCGACAGTTTAAAAATCAATGTTCAGAGGATGGGACAGCAGTGATAGTCGGAATAGGGGTTGATATTGTTCATGTTGACAGGCTGAAAAGATGGGTAAGCGTTCCGGGTATCATAGATCGCTATTTTCATCCCGACGAGATCCTCGATGCGCAGAACAGGAAGTCATCGCTGTACCTGTCGTTCGCAGCAAGGTTCGCCGCAAAGGAAGCCCTCGGTAAGGCTTTCGGAACCGGGCTGAAGGGAATAAAGCTCAAGGATATTCAGGTAGTGTCCAACCATAACGGAAAACCCGATATAGTTGTTCACGGCACCGCAAAAGCGGCCCTTGAAGCATCGGGCGCGACGAATATTTTTATTTCAATGACGCACGAAAGAGACAACGCCGTGGCGATGATTGTTTTGGAGAAGTAATATGTCTGAAAGTGAAAGCAGGATTACGTTCTGGTCCAAGAATGATTTAAAATGTCCCGTATGCAATTCAGAGTTTAGACGCGAAGAGCTCCTTACCGGAAGGGGGCGGCTGATCGCCGGTGAACTTACCGGTGAACTCAGAAGGCTTTATGAACCGTCTCAGAAATACGGAGATGTCTGCCCTCTTGTTTACCCTGTCACCGTCTGTCCTTCATGCTACTATGCTGCTTTTTCACAGGATTTTGACCGGATCCCGGAAGGCGTTATCGGAAAAGTCTCTTCCGAAAGCGAAACCCGCAGATCGCAGATTGAAAAGATCTTTCCGCAGCTTGATTTTACAGATAACCGGAGGCTTCAGGAGGGGGTCGCAAGCTATTTCCTCGCGATTGCCTGCTATGAGCATTTTCCTTCGCATATGACGCCAACAATAAAGAGGGGTATTTCGTCGCTCAGGGCTGCATGGATCTGTAATGATCTTCACCGCAAGTTTCCGAATGAAAATTACGATTACCTTTCGAAGATTTTTTATCACAAAGCCCAGTTCTTCTACGGTCTTGCAGTGGAATTTGAACAGGAAGGAAAAGAGAGCCTGGCCGATGTTCCTCATCTTGGTCCCGACCTGGACAAGAACTATGTGCATGACGGGGTATTCTACCTCAGCGGCCTTCTTGAATTCCGCTACGGTGACAAGACCGACCCCGAAATGAGGAAGAAGCGGCTCGAATTCGCGAAGCGCGCGGTAGCAAGACTGTTCGGAATGGGTAAAGCTTCAAAGAGCAAGCCGTCGGCGCTGCTCGATAATGCGCGTGAACTGTATGAGCAGATGGCTTCAGAGGCTACCTGATACCGAGACTGATGAACCGTAATATAAAGCTTGTAATTGCCTACGACGGTACCGATTTCTGCGGCTGGCAGATCCAGAACAACGGCAGAACGGTGCAGGGGGAAATCGAAGCCGCGCTCGCAAAAATACACAGCCGCGAGGTAAGGCTTACAGGTTCGGGGAGGACCGATTCAGGGGTCCATGCCGACGGACAGACAGCCAATTTTTATACCGACAAGGATCTTCCCGCCGAAAAATTCGTATACGCGATCAATTCACTGATCCCCGCGGACGTAAGAATAATGACGGCAGAAGAAGTTGATGAGAAATTTCACTCCCGTTTTGATGCAAAAATGAGGATTTACCGTTATTATATCAAAGCAGGCGGAATCTGCCAGCCGCAGCACAGGAATTACTGCTGGAGGATCCGGGGAGTTCCCGACATCTCGAGGCTGAACCGGATAGCGGCTCCGCTTATAGGGACTCATGATTTTACGACCTTCACTGCAGCCGGCGACCCGAGTGATTCAAAGGTCCGCCGTCTTGATTCCGCAGCCTTCACAGCCGAGGGGCAGTTTATAGTTTTCAAGATTGCCGGCAACGCTTTTCTGTGGAAGATGGTCCGGAGCATTGTCGGAACAATTATCGAAATTGAATCCGCGGGCGGCGGCGCGGCGGAAATGAAAGAAATTCTGGAAAGCAGGGACAGGGAGCGGGCCGGAGCGACAGCGCCGCCTCAGGGACTGTTTCTGCATAAGGTGCATTATGATGAACAAGCAGCTATATGATCTGATTGAAATAATTAACGATACAGCCGATCTTATGAACGGCGGAAGAAGGACCGAGCACCAGGCCGTCGAGATCAAGGAAGTGCGCCGATTTACCGCAGCACAGACCGGTTTCAGCGCAGAAGCAGTCGGGCACGGTAAACCGGCTTCAGCAGCCAAGCCAGGTCCGGCAGCAATGAACAGCGGCGTAGAAAGCATTGAAACTATTGCAGCCGAAATACACGCGTGTACAGCCTGCGGGCTTCACGCGTCACGGACCAACGCTGTGCCCGGAGCAGGCTCCGCCAACCGTCCGTCGGTTATGTTTATAGGAGAGGGTCCCGGCGCTGATGAAGACCGGACCGGAATCCCCTTTGTGGGCAAGGCCGGGCAGTACCTCGATAAATGGCTTGCCGCAATCGGGCTTGACCGTGAAAGCAGCTGCTTTATCGGTAATATTATAAAATGCCGTCCGCCCGGAAACCGGGACCCCCAGCCCGATGAAATAGCAGCCTGCAGGCCTTTCCTGATTCGGCAGCTGAATGTTATTAAACCGAAGATGATCATCACCCTCGGCCGTTTCGCCTCCCAGGTTATCTGCGCGAGTGAAGACGGCATAGGCAAACTGCGCAGCCGGACGCATTTCTACGAAGGCATACCTGTTGTACCGACGTATCACCCAAGCGCCGTTCTGCGGAACCCTGATTATCGCGGAGATGTATGGGATGATCTTAAGCGCGCCAGGGAAATTCTCAATGGAATCGAACAAGGCAGCTGATACCGGGGTTCCCGGCGGGGACTGCGGTTATATCGAAGTAGTATTCAATTCTCCCGCGCCCGGGCGTTATACCTACAGCGTTCCGTCCGGCAGCAATGTCGCCGTCGGTATGCGCGTAAGCGTACCATTCGGGCGCAGGAAGATGACCGGCTTTACCGTGGCGCTTGTGTCCGATCCCGGACAGACTGATTTTGAAATTAAGCAGATTGACCGGGTTGTAGACAAGATACCGCTGTTCGGTCCGGCCGAAATTGAACTCGCGCGGTGGATAGCCGATATGTACTACTGCACTGAGGGTGAGGCGCTGTCGACAATGCTGCCCGGCGGCAGGCGCGAGAGCAGCATGCCCGTTTTTGAAGAGTTCAGCATGCCGCCGATGCACGAAATACAGCTGTCGGATGAGCAGACCTCGGCAATAGAGGGCATTATGTCTTCCGACGGCGGAATCCACTACCTTTACGGAATAACCGGCTCAGGCAAGACCGAGGTCTTTCTGCAGACTGCAGCGAGGGTCATAAGCTCCGGCGGCGGTGTGATCTACCTTGTTCCCGAGATTTCGCTGACGCACCAGCTTACCGAAGAAGTCCGCAGAAGATTCGGCAGCGGAATTGCCGTGCTGCACTCGGCACTGACCCCGTCGCAGAAGCTTGTCGAGTGGCAGCGGATCCGAAGCGGCGAGGCAAGGTTTGTTATCGGTGCGCGTTCCGCTATTTTTGCCCCTGTTCCGGACCTTGGACTGATTATCATTGATGAAGAACACGAGGGCGCGTATAAATCCGGCAGCAAGCCGAGGTATCATGCGCGGCAGGTTGCCATGCACAGAGCAGCGGAAACAGGCGCCCGCCTCATTATGGGAAGCGCGACCCCCTCGCTCGAGGCCTGGTACCTGGTTAAATCGGGACGCATAAACGGTTTCAGTCTCGGCAAAAGACTCTCCGGCGGCGCTGTGCCGCAGATCGAGCTTATCGACATGAAAAAATACAGCGGCTGCATCTCGGCGCCGCTGGAGAAGGCGATCCGTGAGACGCACGCCGAGGGGCGGCAGTCAATCCTGTTTCTCAACAGGCGGGGGTTTTCGTATTTTTTTCACTGCCGCACCTGCGGCTACGAGTCGCGCTGCCGCAACTGTTCGGTTTCGCTTACGTACCACAAACACCGCGACAGGCTAATCTGCCACTACTGCGGGTATTCCGAGCAGCCGAAGCAGGTCTGCCCCGAATGCGGTTCGCTCGATGTAGGGTATTCCGGCTTCGGCACCGAGATGATAGAAAATGAGCTTAACAACCTGTTTCCGAATCTCAGGATCGAGCGCGTCGATACAGACTCGGTCAAGCAGAAGGGCAGCCTCAAAGACAGGCTTGACCGCTTCAGAAACGGTGAAATCGATCTGCTGCTCGGAACGCAGATGGTGGCCAAGGGGCTTAACTTCCCGGGCGTCAAGCTTGTAGGAATAGTACTTGCCGATACAGGACTCCACCTGCCTGATTTCAGGGCGCACGAGCGTACCTTCAACCTGATTGTACAGGTAGCTGGACGGGCGGGACGTTTCTTTCCCGACGGCAGGGTCATGATACAGACTTACAAGCCCGACAACGAGGCGGTAAGGCTTGCGGCGGGCGGGACTGTGGAATCATTCTACGAGCGTGAGCTTGAAATAAGGCGGGCGCTGGAATTTCCCCCGTTCGGGCGTTTGTTCAGGCTGGTGTTCAGGGGCAAAAACGCTGAACGTACCGCCGCAGCGGCCGAGGAATTCGCGTCCCGTTTCGACACTGACAGCCTTCCTGAATCAGCCGGTACCGAAGTACTCGGTCCCGCGGAATGCCCGCTGTCGATGATCTCAGGCAATTACCGGTTTCAGCTTATAATCCGCACCGATGATTTTAAAAGGGTCCATTCACTATTCCGCGGAGCACTGAACCAGTACACACCTCCTTCCGGCGTATATATTGAGGCTGACGTGGACCCTGTCAGTCTTCTGTAGCCTGGTTTTCTTCGTCACAGCCGCAGGTCCCGAACATAAGCACCGACATATGGTTTTTAGCCTTTTTCGCCTTGAGCTTTGTTTCGGCAATTTTTTCGGAAAGCGTTTCCATCGAGAGTTCGTCTGTCCGGCCTGAAAGACAGATTACCGCGGCGCTTACAGTCATCAGCGGAAAGCAGGCCATTCTGCCGTTCCTTGCCTTTGATTTGAGACAGCCGTTTACCCTGTCGCTTTCTTTGTAGAACGGAATAACGTCGTACTCGAAGCGCTCTATTATTCTTTCGATTTCGTCAGTTATCCGGCTGTTGCTGTGCTCTTTTCCGGTGTAGCCGATGAAAAAATCGTCCCCGCCGACATGGCCGATGAATGCCTTGCTGATAAGGCTGTGTTCCTGCAGGATATCGGCAAACAGCCTGATAATGCGGTCTCCCTGCCTGAAACCGTACACATCATTGAACGGCTTGAAGTTGTCCAGATCGAAGTAGGCAATAATATGACGCTTGTCAGTCTGTTTCAGCACCTCGGCCAGGTAGCCGTTGATGCTTGAATTACCCGGCAGCTTCGTCAGCGGGTTCTGGTCCTGGGCTATCGAGATCTTCTTTTCACTGAGGATTCTGAGAATCGATGATGATCCGAGGATTCCCCGGTAACGGCCGTTCTCGGTGATTATTACACTGTCGATGTCCTGGTTAAGGCTGTAGAGGTCCATGAATTTGTCGATCGGGTTTGAGATCTCCATAACCGGCGCTTTGGAAATCAGGCTTTCGATGCCCTCGCTCGATGATTTATGCTGAAGTATTGAAATCCCGTAGGGCGAGAAGACATATTTTTTCAGATCGGTCTCGCGCAGAAGTCCGAGCGGTTCGTTCGCATTATTGACGACCGGGAACGAGCTGATGCTTTGCTTTTTTCTGAACTTCTCGAGAATCTCTTCCGTTGTCGATTCAACCGGAACTGCTTCGACACACTGGATTTCCCTGCTGATAAAATTCCGGTCGCCCTCGGTAAGCCTCGACTGCCTGGTAACCAGTTTGTCGACTACCGGGTACCTTGTCAGCAGCTTTGATTCATCGGTTTCCGGTTTCTGAATCAGGTAGCCCTGGACATAGTCGCAGCCGATCTCGCGGCAGACGTAGTATTCGCCTACGGTTTCAATCCCCTCGGCTATAACCGATATTCCCATCATGTGTGCAAGGTTCACAACGTTCGCGACGAAGAATTTTTTACGGCTGTCGTCGTTTATCCGGTCTATAAAAAACCGGTCGATCTTAATGTAGTCCGGATCAGAATGATAGAGAAGGGTAAGCCCCGAATAGCCTGAACCGAAATCATCAATGGCAATCCTGTAGTGCTGGTGCTTGTACTCCCTGAGGATTGCGTGCGTTTTTTCGTACGAAGGAAACTCGTGCTTTTCTGATATCTCGAAGCTGATATTGCTGGTGAAGATATTTATGTCTTTTACCGAGGACGGAATCTTTGAGATGAAGTCAGGCTCAAAGAGAATCCTGTTGTCCAGATTGTAGAACAGTTTGGCCGAAAGAAACTCGGGTCTGCTATAGAGCTTCCTGATTGCGGAAGCTTTAAGGATATTATCAAGTTCGATCAGCTGCCCGGATTCATAGGCTGTATCGAAAACATCCGAGATGGAACTGAAGCCTGCCCTGTCATAACCGCGTAGAAGAGCCTCAAAACCGAGAATTACGCCCGTGTGAATATTCACAATAGGCTGAAAGGCATAATTCAGAAGTCCAAAACGATTACAAAGCAGTTCCCCGCTCAAACTTTCGGCCTTTTTCCCTTGAGTTACTATCATTGGTACACCCTAAATTTTATATGTTAGAATCAGATTAAAAAACGGTTAGTTTAAAATATTTGCTTATAAATTAGTCTTCTGAATATACTTTTCATCATGATGCAGAAATAGTATTATATAGTTATGGTAGATATAGTTACAGTAGGTTCGTCCTACGAAGAAATATTACATAAACAGGCAGCCACGATACCCGATATAGACGAAAGGATTGAGAGGCTTGCCGCGGAAATGATTGCATCTCTCGATGTTTATAAGGGAATAGGCCTTGCCGGCCCCCAGATAAACGAGCAGATCAGGATTTTCGTAACACACGCTCAGGGTGATATACCAAGGGTATTCATCAACCCTGAGATAATAATGACATCGAACGACATTGTTCCCTACGAAGAGGGGTGCCTGAGCATTCCGGGGATCTATGCCGATGTGATGAGACCGGCCGAGATACAGATTCAGGCCTGGAACGAGAAGGGAAAGCCGTTCACACTTGATGCCGGAGGAGTCCTTGCAAGGGTAATTCAGCATGAATATGATCATCTGCGCGGCAGACTTTTTATCGAAAGGCTTGATGAAAAGAAGCGCGAAAGGCTGATGAAGACATATGCAAGGAAGAACGGTCGCGGTTAAATGAGAGTTTTTTTTGCCGGGACCCCGTCTATCGCCGTACCCGCCCTTGAACTTCTGAGCCGCGATCACCAGGTTGTAGGCGTGCTTACGAACCCGGATCGGGGCTGCGGACGCGGGCAGGAAATAGCATGCTGCCCGATTAAGCTTGAGGCTGATGACCTGGGGCTGACTACATTCCAGCCTGAAACTCTTGATGAAGAGTTTATCAACAGTGTGAAGGCCCTGAAGCCGGATATTCTTGCGGTAGTTGCATTTGGAAAAATCTTCAAAAAGGATTTTATCGATATCTTTCCTCACGGCGGGCTTAACGTACACCCGTCGCTGCTGCCTAAATACCGCGGTGCGAGTCCTATTCAGTCCGCCATGCTCAGCGGTGATTCCGAAACCGGCGTGAGTATCCAGCGCCTCGCGCCGAAGATGGACAGCGGCGCAATCCTGAAGCAGGAACGATACGTTTACAGGGGCGATGAGACAGGCGATTCGCTGACAGTTTATTTTGCCGAGCGCGGAGCCGAGCTGCTGTCTCAGGTAATAACCGAGATTGAAAACGGAACCGCAGTCGAAACAGAGCAGGATGACAATGACGCGACCTACTGCAGCTATATAAACAAGACCGACGGAAATATAAACTGGCAGGATTCCGCCGCCGCAATTGAGCGAAGGATGAGGGCATTTACCCCCTGGCCCGGAATATATACGTTTTTCGGTGACAAAAAGCTTAATATTCTTGAAGCAACAGTATATAATTCTGAAAACGATTCAGCTGAAACGGGCACTCCCGGTAAAGTTGTCGGGATAGACAGAAATAACGGAATTCTGGTACAAACAGGTGAAGGTATTCTGGCTGTTCAGAAACTTCAGCTGCAGTCCAAAAAAGCACTGGACTGGAAGTCGTTCGTCAACGGAGTCAAAGATTTCGCTGATGCTGAACTTGGAGGTTAATAGTGGGACCGCTTGGTAAAAAATTACAGAACCTTTTATTCGGAGGAAGTACGGATCCGGACAAGAGGTTTTACCGGACTTTCATGGTTTTTGCAGTCGGTACTATAATTATAATGTTCATTGCCGGGCTGGCTACGTTTTTTCTGACCCTTCAGGGTGTAGAGCAGACGATGGTTCCCGACGTTACCGGAATGGAAATAGAGAACGCGCTTGTAGACCTTGAAGAGAAGGCACTATATTCAAGCGTTCAGCTGCGGTATACCCAGAATATTGAAGATAAAGGGCTTGTAGTAGGACAGGACCCTGAACCGGGCACAAGCGTGCGCGCCGGAACAAGGGTCATTCTGAAAGTCAGCAAGGGATCGGCAGTCGAAAAGCTCGATGACTACATCGGCTGGAATGTCGACGACCTCGAAGCGCACATTAAAAGCATGGTCTCGATCTACGGACCGCTGCTGTCGGTCAAGAAGCCGATTACCCGTGTGTACGACAGTTCTGCTGCAGGGACCATTCTTGTTCAGAGTCCGGAACCCGGAACCGAAATTTCCGCTGCTACCGAACTTGAACTTGTCGTTAGCATGGGCCCCGAAGGCCAGACACGCAAAGTCCTCGATTATACCGGGCTTACCTTCGGCGAGGTTATCGAAAGCGTAACAAAAACAAATCTCAGGTTCGTTTTTACGACCAAAAACGCCGGCAAGAACGATGTTCCGGGAACTGTCGTAAGCCAGTCGCCTGCGGCGGACAGCGATGTTCCGAATGATACGATAATGCAGTTCGTAATCGCCAAGCCCGAAAAAACCCCCGAAGGATATGTTTTCGGTATTCTTGAGCGGACCCTGCCTGACTACCAGGTGCCGGTTACGCTGACCGTTGACGCAATTACCCCGGACGGTGCACGCAAGCAGCTTTTTACGATGAAGCACAGCGGCGGTCTGATAACGATTCCATATCTTGAGCAGGAAAACACCCTGCTGAAGGTGAGTATAGCCGACAAGGAAATAATCACATACGCAATAAGGGCTGTAAGAGAGTAGCATCTCTGCGGCCTTAAATTAGCTAATTACACGGGATCGGATGAAGAAAGTTAATGAACCACCGAGACCACCGATTAGATAAATCCGATGGAGCATGCAAGCCAAAGTTTCAAACTTTCCGCTTGCATGAATTTCATCGGAGGATTATTATATTTTTAACAACTGCGGCTGTCGTATAATGGTAATACCCGAGCTTCCCAAGCTCGTGCCGAGGGTTCGATTCCCTTCAGCCGCTGAATTCCATTACAATTTAATCCTACAATAACGAGCTGCTCATAAAAATATTTAAATGGGAATCGAACCGAGCGAACGCGCGCCAGCGGAAGGTCTGCAGGGAGGCAGACCGCCAGTGAGCGAGGCGGCCTGGAAGGGTAAGGCAGGATGCCGTCCCTGGAAGGCGATTCCCTTCAGCCGCTTCGACCACTTGCCAAATTCAATTATTATCGCAATTTAATCAAATTATAAATTCGTATGGGAATCGAACTGAGCGAACGCGCGCAGTGGAAGCGAGACACGAAGTCGAGCGCCAGTGAGCGAGGCGGCCTGAAAGGGTAAGGCAGGATGCCGTCCCTGGAAGGCGATTCCCTTCAGCCGCTGAAACTAAAAAGTATACATTTACCGCTTGAAGGTTTAATATATTCGTATGAAAACAGTAGAACAGCACTCTTTGGCGAAGTCAATTTTTCTGCATTTGTTTCCGGGAGCTGTGATAGCAGTGGCTGTCTGGCTGGTCTCACGGTTTCTGCTTCCGCCGGCACTCCCGAAAGCTTTAGGGTTCTATATAGTTGCTGCGGTTCTTATGCCTGTTATCTTTATTCTTGTTATCAAGCTTGATTCTAAAAAAAAGAGGATAATCGGGAGCCTCGGATACAGGGAAAAAATTCCTGCTGTAAAACTTATTACATTCAGTATCATAGCCCTGATATTTGCGATTGCTGTTTTTGTCCTTACAAAGCCACTGGCCTCCGTTTTGCAGTCATGGGCATTTCCGATTATAGGCGATTCCTTTGATATTGCTGGTTACCTGGTTAACCCCGGCAGATACAGCCGACGGGTACTGGTTTTAACCTGGGTTCTGGCATTGATTACGACATCTGTCACTCTTCCTATTTTAGAGGAAGTTTATTTCAGAGGTTATCTTCTGCCGAGGATAGACAGATTCGGGTTGTTAACCCCGATACTCGGCGCCGTTCTTTTTTCTGTGTATCATTTTTTTTCCTTCTGGCTGATCCCGATTCGTATTTTTGCTACATTTCCGATGATCTTCCTTGTTTGGAAATACCGGAATATTAAAATCGGAATTATTGCCCACGTTCTGTTGAATCTTGCAGGGGATTCAATATCGGCAATACCGATTATTTTTGCCCAATAGCCGGTGATTTTGTGCTGTCAGATACGGTTCGTTCGGAATCCTACCGGTTCCTAAATTGATACGTCGAATAATTTTAATACCCAGATCAGTACGAAATATAATATGACTGTGGCGCCTGCTGAAACAGAAAAACTTATCCAGAATTGAGCGCCGCGATGGATTAGCGCCGGAAACAATATAAAGAAAGCTAATGAGGGCAGTACCAGCCAGAAGATCGATTGAGAAAGTTCAGCTATCTTGCCGGTTTCGACTTTATCAAAGCGCATCCACAATATTGCTAACAGCGAGGTCAGCGGCAGTGACGCTATGAGTGCTCCGAATATTGAACTGCGTTTAGCTATTTCACTGACTGCAGCTATTACAACAGCAGAAATCCCTATTTTGATTATGTAATATAACATCTTCTCTCCGCTTTAAAAATTTTAATATCTAAAGTGTCTTCTCGGTGCAGACAGAATCACTCATCCATGCATATTGTCTAAAATTTTCTATAATCCTGAACCCTGAACTTTTATAATATGCAGACACAGATCTCTAAAATCCTGATTCTGTCCGTCCGTGTGCCGCACCATCAATGTCAATTCACCGTCCATATTGAACCGGTCCTGCTTTTAACATTGACTTTCAAAATACGGTACTATAGATTGCAAATAAATAAAAGCATTCCATAGGCTGCTGTAGCTGACTCTTTCAGATGAAGAGTGTTATTGAAGCGCCGAATGGGAAGATGAAGAAATTAAGAGGTTTTGAAGTAAAAAATGGAATTCCAAAAATTATCATATATCGGTGTCTTTCGGTGAAAATCAGCGGTTTATTCAGTAGTTAATTTTTCTTATATTACAGTACAAATAGATGTATAATGGATATCTCTAATAACTCTAAAAGGCGTTATTAGAGATTTCTTGGAGTTTATTTATTTAATAAATAAACATTCAAAAGATCGATAGTGACCTCTAAACTGCAGTTTTAGAGGCATATGTCTCTAAATATCACATCGGTCGAAACTGGGAGATATAAAAAATGGTGAAGAAAATAAGAGTGTTTATAACAGGCGCAACAGGCGGTATGGGTTTTTTTACCCTGAACGAATTTTTAAAGGACAAAGCCCGGTTTGATATTATAACCCTCGCCCGTGATTCGGATAAGAACAGAAAGAAGCTCGCGCCGTTTACTGAGGCCGGCGATGTCTCGGTTGTATGGGGCGACTTAACGGAATACGGCGATGTTCTGGAATGTGTAAGGGGCGCTGATTATGTCCTGCATATAGGAGCGTTTGTGTCTCCGGAGGCTGATTACCACCCGAAGCGAGCGATGCAGATTAACTACGGCTCTACCGCAAATATAATCAGGGCAATAAAGGAATGCGGACAGATCGAGACTACCCGGATGGTCTATATAGGTACAGTCGCCCAGACAGGCGACCGAATGCCCCCGATACACTGGGGCAGGGTAGGTGATCCGCTGAAGCCAAGTGTTTTTGACTACTATGCGGTTTCAAAGATTGCCTCAGAACGACTGGTAATCGAGTCCGGGCTGAAGTACTGGGTAAGTCTTCGCCAGACAGGCATTCTCGCGCAGAAGATGTGTGAGGTCGAAGACGCAATTATGTTCCACAACTGCCTTGATAACGTTCTGGAATATGTAAGCGACAGGGATTCCGCTCTGTTACTGCGGAACCTCTGCAGCGGTGTAGATGAGAGTTTCTGGCACCATATCTACAACATCGGCGGCGGTGAAACATGCCGCATCAGCACTCTTGGATTGTTTAAATCCCTGTTCGGGAGGATCGGGATCCGCGACCTTTCAGCAGTAGTTGATTCGAAATGGTTTGCCACCCGGAACTTTCACGGACAATACTACCTGGATTCCGACAGGCTGAATGATTACCTGCATTTCCGCAATGATTCTCTTGAATACTATTATGATATCTAAAAATTTATTACCGGTCTGCCTTTCGGTCAGCAACTTATAGGTTCGGTCATGAAGAAGAGATTTCTTACACTGACAAAGACAGAACATGGAACTCTGCGCTTTATTGCTGAAAACATGAAAGAACATATTGCAGCGTATTTTATTTCTAAAACTGATTGGGATAAAATTCCGCCCATTGATGAATTCCGTCCTTATACTGAATGGGACAAGGTCGTGCATATTGATCACGGATTCGACGAGGGCAAGCCCGAGAGCGAACTGACTCTTGAAG
>QKCC01000136.1 GCA_003245835.1 Spirochaetales bacterium
TATAGATATATTTGAAATGACAATTTAAGGGGGAACACATGAAGCTGGAAAACAAGGTGGTCGTTATAACAGGCGGCGGCAGCGGTATCGGAAGGCAGCTTGTACTGCAGTCGCTTAAGGCAGGAGCGGAAGTCGCGGCAGTCGACATCAACACTGCAGCGCTTGAAGAAACCAGCAACCTTGCCGGAGAACTGGCAAAAAAACTGTCGATTCATACTGTGGATATCACCGACAGGCACGCTGTCTGTCCGCTGCCGGACGAGGTTAAAAAAGTACACGGCAGAATCGATATTCTGATAAACAACGCTGGTATCATTCAGCCCTTCATTCCGTTTGCCGAGCTGAATTATGAAATAATTCAGAGAATAATGAACATAAACGTTTTCGGCATGATGTATATGGTCCGGGCATTCCTTCACCACCTCGCCGAGCAGCCGGAAGCTTACATTGCAAATGTATCAAGCATGGGTGGTTTTCTTCCTGTTCCGGGACAGACCCTTTACGGCGCATCCAAAGCTGCAGTCAAACTCCTTACTGAAGGATTGCGCGCTGAGCTTGAAAGCTCAAATATCGGTGTTTCTGTAATAATGCCGGGAGGTGTTAACACAAATATCACAAAAAATTCCGGAGTTACTCAAAATACCGCAACGACCGGTGATACTGAAAAACAGACGGCCAGACTTACAACTCCCGAACAGGCTGCCGCAATAATTCTGAACGGCATCAAAAAAGGAAAACCCAGAATACTCGTAGGAAAAGACGCGAAGATGATGGATTTTATCAGCAGGATGGCACCGGTTCGGGCAGGTAAAACAATCAGTAAAATGATGGCGTCGCTTCTTGAGGAGCGCTTCAGAGATCCGGAGGTATTGAAATCCGCCCTTTGTCTTGGAAAAGAGGCATAATCAGATAGTCTCTATCCGGTTGCGGCCTCTTCGCTTGGCTGTATAAAGTGCATTATCAGCGCGGGTGATTATTTCATCCGCGCTCATTCCTCTGCCGAATTCAGCAACGCCGATGCTTACCGTTGTACTCAGACCCGAAGCACATTCGCAGCTGTGCAGCTCCAGTTTTTTTCTCATCCTGTCGACAACTGTAACGGCGTCATTGAGTTTTGTATCTATCAGTAGAAAAAGAAATTCCTCTCCGCCCCATCTGCAGATAAAATCCGATGCCCTGCTCTCTGATTTAAAAATATCAGCTGCTGCTTTTAATAAATCATCACCGCATTTGTGGCCGAGAGTATCATTTACATTCTTGAAATGATCCAGGTCCGCCATCGCAATGGAAAATATACTTTCTGTCCTGCCGAACCGCTTAACCTCGTATTCAATCAGTTCAAGCATTCTTCTTCGATTGAAAAGTTTCGTAAGAGGATCGGTATTAGCCATATCAGCAACCTTTTTGTACAGATAGGCATTATGAAGAACCAGACCAATCTGCTCTCCAAGAAAATAGAAAAAATCATTATCAAAAAGCCTGAGCTTCTCGGTCGATGTAAAAACAACCGTAATTGAACCGATTATCCCGTCAGGTGTTTTAAGTGGAATACCGATCAGGGACTTAACGCCTTTTGCCTTCACAACACGTCTTACCTGTTCATTCGGATACGAATCAATATCTGCGACGATCACCCTGTCCTGTTCTATAGCCGCTCCGGATATTCCTTCTCCTTTTGACAGGGTCTGAACTGCGTCGAGCGGTATATCCAGCTCGTTAAAAGAGTGGGCTATGCTGTAGCTTTCGCGGCTTTCATCAAGCAGATATATAGCGGCTGAATCCATACCGATGGTCGTTTTCAGGGTTTCGCCTATTGTAGTATAAAGGTCCTCAAGCTCAAGGTGCTTCGCGGTATCATTCAGAAACCCGAACAGAGACCCGAGCTTCTCTCTCTCTTTGATCACAATTTTATTTTTATACCGCAAAGAACCATTCAGCATTCCTATGAGGTAGACCATATTAAAAATAAGCAGGAAGGCAAATGTAATTGTTGTTGTCAGGTTGGCATCAAAAAGGGATTTTACCGCCCCGGCGCCCGAAATGGTCATAAAAGTACGAGCCAGATAGTAGACTGCCGCTATTGAGAAAAGAACAAACAGTTCGGCAGTATCAGGAGGGTCCTCCGCATCAATCCGGCGGAGCCTGAGAAACAAAAATACTCCGTAACCGTAGAATAACGCAAGCGCGATTGAAATTATGATAATTCGAATGCTTGTATTAAAACTTACATAGGTAAAGATAAGAAAGAGAATCCAGTAAACAGCCGAAACCGCAGGAAGAATAAATCTTTTTACAACCTTCCTTTTGAACTCAAGGATAAGCGCTGCCGAAACCTGTAAAAGCGAACCAAGGAGTACCATATAATTTGCAATAAGAATCGTAAAAAAGGGTGATAGAAACCTCTGCAGCAGGAGCAGAAAAAATCCTGCTGCAACCAGAAGCGATGCACTCAACCACTCGGCAGCACCAAAATCAATCAGCTGCCTGGTTATTATGATAGTGAAGATAACATTAACAAAGAGGATGACATTTATTGTGGCAAGTAAAGTAAAATTATCCATCTAAAATTAATATCGGCACGACTTCCTAAGAACCCGGCATTTTCTTTTCGGGTTTTCAAGGCTATAATATTCTGCAGAGGCTTTGTATGAACAAATATATAAGTTTTGCTTTGAAAAACAGGAAAAAAATGCTCGCCGCAGCAATGATCTTGACACTGGTAGCTGTAGCCGGTATTTTCCGGATTAAAATTGAGACTGATTTTAATATCTTTAAGCTGAATAATTCCGTATACCAGGAAAGACTTGACGAAACCGACAGTCTGTTCGGCACTTCTGACCAGATAATCCTTCAGATAAAATTTGACGGACGGGAACTATCGGAAAAGATGGTTTCCTCAATGCGCGATATTCAAAAATACCTTGAAGAAATGCCTTCGGTAAAAATCAGCGGCCCTGCCCCGGCTGAGATCAAGTCGGCGAAATGGTCGGTAAATCTGAATGAACAGATTTCAATTGAAGGACTGAAAAATCTTCAGCAGTATTATTCAGACATGGGCAAACTCGCGCCGATTGTGCAGCGCAACGACAATATATACGCGGTATTTACCCTTTTTCATGATGAATCATTCAACGGCGGGACTCTTCACAACCTAGAGGATTTCCTTGACGCCCGCGGTTTAAATTACAGCATTGCCGGCGATACCTATATGCAGCAGAAAATCCTGGAATACATCAAACGCATACTGCTGTTTTTACCGCCCGCCGCATTAATTCTTATTTTAACGGTCTTCAGAACACAAATGGGATCTATAAAAGCTACCATCTTTTCGGTGATGCCGGCGGGAATAGCTGCAGTCTGGACACTTGGGATTGTCGGCTGGATCGGCAGACCAGTCTCAATCGTTACAGTCCTCGCACCGATCTTTACCATAGTTATAGGCAGTGCCGACGGGCTCCACTTTGTTTCGCACGTTCAGGATGAGGAAGAAGAAGGCAGCAGCAGGGAACAAAGCATTGTAACCACACTCCGTATGGTCGGAGTTCCAATTATTATAACAACAATCACATCGATGGCAGGGTTCCTGTCACTGCTCATAATGAATACCGCCGCAATCCATGACCTTGCCGTATTCGCGGCGCTGGGAATTTTTCTTGCCGGCGTCGCCACATGGTATATGCTGCCGCTGATCCTGCTCGGTGAACCTGTTATTAAACACAAGGTACGACGAAAGGTCGATCCCGGAACTGCAATCAGCCGTATCTGGGGAATTCCATCGTTCATTATTCTTGCAGTTCTTACAGTTCTGGCAATCTTCGGTTCAGAAAAACTTAACACCGAATTCAGTCAGCTTCTGATATTCAGAAATAACACCGGTGTATACCGCAGCTTTGAAAACATCATGGAGGTTAACGGGGGCAGCATTCCTGTTTATGTGCTGATTAAAACCGAAGATGATCCGCTCAGCCCCGAATACGGTGAAGCTGTTCTTGAACTCGAACAAAAACTCGAAGCCGCCGGAACCGCCGTCAAGGTTTTAAGTATATACGATGCATACGCGGCAATATATGCAACACTCAAAGGGCTTGATAATCCTGAATACCCGCACTCAAAAACAGTAACTGACATAATCAGCCGTATGTCTTCCGCAAACAGTACCCTTAGCGGGAACCTGCTGAATCGCAGCCAAAAAGCGGTTAAGCTGATTATCTTTCCGCCGAACCTCGATAACAGTACCCTTGATTTGCTGTCGGATGAAATATCAGCCTTTGATTCAGGCAATGGTTCGCTGTCTGCCGAGCTTACCGGCTCACAGTTCCTGATGCGTGAAATGAACCGCGATATGATTCAGAACCAGGCAAAATCCATACTTCTTGCTTTTGCGCTGATCTTTATCCTTCTGTTTATCTCGATGCGTAAAATTATACCGTCCCTGCTGTCTCTCGTTCCGATTGCTTTTACTGTTCTTTTTATTTTCGGTTTCATGGGATTCAGCGGAATCTCTCTAAACCTGTTCACTGCCACTATTTTCAGCATCACCATCGGTGTCGGTATAGATTACGCGGTACATTTCACGTCAATCTGGCTCAAATTCAGAGGAAAGGGCGCAGCACTGAAGGCCCTTAAATATACAGGCAGACCTATCATAGCCAATGCATTCGGTCTTTCACTTGGATTGAGCGCCCTGCTTCTGTCACCGCTGCGGATCCATTTGTATGTTTCGCTTCTGATGTGGGTTGCGATGATCTCGGGAGTTTTCCTGAGCCTGTCGCTGCTGCCGACAATCCTGAGACTGCTGGAAAAGGACAGCTGAGCAGTCTAACCGGTAAAAATACAGGAAACAGAATCCAATACAATCGAATTTACTCGAGTATTTTAGTAATAAATTTGACAATATCAGTATTTTTATATATATTTACCATATACCCCCCGGGGGTATATGGAGGCAACTCATGAAGAACATTTTTTCCTATTTTAAGAGACGCTGGAATGACTACCTTGACAGGCTGGGTAAGGTCAACGAGGAACTGTACGGAAACAAGCGCCTCGACTGCTGCGAAATGAATGAAGACAAACTTCATAAGCATGGAAACAATGCATAACGGGCATGCAGGCTGCTCAGAGAAGAGCTCCGCCGTCCGAAAGGCTCACCATCCTTATGAAACCAAAAAAAACCTGATCACAAGGATGAAGCGGATAGAAGGACAGATACGCGGAATTTCACGGATGATAGATGAGGACGTTTACTGCGACGACATCCTCCACCAGTTCATGAGTGTCGAAGCGGCAATAAACGGAGTAAAAACCAGCCTTCTTGAAGCTCATATGAAAAGCTGCGTCGTCGACCAGATTCAGGATGGACAGCTCGAAGTCGTCGATGAACTTATGACGACAATCAGGAAAATGACCAGGTAAGCGGAAGCTTAACAGGAGGCAATCATGGAAATTGTTCAACTTAATATTCACGGTATGACATGCGCATCCTGTGTGTCCCATGTCGAAAAAGGAATAAAAAAAGGCTCCGGAATTGAAACTGCTGCGGTGAACCTTGCCACCGAGAAGGCAACCGTCAGTTATGACCCTGAGACAACTACTATTGATGATATCATTAAAAGTGTTTCAGATGCCGGTTACTCAGCTTCAGTTCCCGACAAAAACGGGTCGGAAGAGGACCAGGAAAAGATAAAGGAAATTGCCGCGCTTAAAAGGCAGACTGCCGTGGCCGTAATCCTCAGCATCCCGCTTGTCCTTGCCATGTTTGCCGGGATTTTTAAATTGGAACCGCTTATGTTCCTTCATAACCCGGTACTGCAGCTCGCGCTTGCAAGCCCTGTACAATTCTGGATAGGCAGAAGGTTCTACATTGGGGCATGGAAATCTCTGCGGGCGGGCAGCCCGGGAATGGACGTCCTTGTTGTAATGGGAACATCCGCAGCCTACATTTTCAGTATTTTTAACGGGTTTATTGCAGCTCATATCGGTGTCGGCACCACTGGACTCTATTTCGAAGCGTCGGCCATAATAATTACCCTTGTTCTGCTCGGTAAATACCTGGAAACCGCGGCAAAAGGAAAAACATCCGAAGCAATAAAGAAACTGATGGGGCTTCAGCCGAAGTACGCGATGATCGTAAGAAACGGCGAAGTTGTAGAGATCCCGATAAGCGATGTTGTTCCCGGAGACATCGTGCACGTGAAACCCGGAGAACGTTTTCCGGTGGACGGAAGCATTACTGAAGGAAATTCAACTGCCGACGAAAGCATGATAACAGGAGAGAGTATGCCGGTCGAGAAGACCGTCGGCGACGCTGTAATCAGCGGAACAATAAACGGATACGGATCAGTTAAATTCACCGCCGAGCATGTCGGCAAAGATTCGGTGCTTGCAAGGATTATCGCAGTTGTAGAAGAAGCACAGGGTTCAAAAGCCCCGATTCAGAAGTTGGCTGACCGTGTTGCATCGGTATTCGTTCCGACAGTACTGGCAATTGCAGTGATAACCTTTATTTTATGGTGGATCACAGCCGGATCCATTACCGACTCAATAATCTCAGCAGTCGCTGTTCTGGTTATAGCATGTCCATGCGCCTTAGGACTCGCAACACCTACCGCAATCATGGTCGGAACAGGTCTCGGCGCACAGCGCGGAATCCTGATTAAGAACGGCGAGGTTCTTCAGGCCGCCGGAAAAATTACCGCTGTTGTTCTGGATAAAACCGGAACAATAACCAACGGCCGGCCTGAACTGCAGGCTGTAATACCGCTCCATACAGATGCAGCTGCCGATGAAATTCTCGCTATGGCGGCCTCGCTTGAACGCAGCTCAGAACACCCTCTTGCCCGCGCGATAGTGAATGCGGCGGAAAATAAGGAGCTGCCTGATTCACCGGTAACCAATTTCTCTGCTGTACCCGGAAAAGGAATATGCGGGACCCTGAACGGAAAGGACTACCTGATCGGTACGGAGAAATTTCTTGCAGAAAACGGCATCAGCAGTGAGGCCTTTGCGGAACAGAAAGCTGAATCTGAAAAACTCGGACATACAGTTGTTATTCTTTCAGATAAAAATATGCCGCTCGCGCTGCTTACTATTGCAGACAGCATCAAAGAACAGTCTGAAAGCGGTATTGCCGCTCTTAAAAAAATGGGAATCGAGGTCTACATGATCACCGGCGACAACCGCAGAACGGCTGAATCAATAGCCGCCCAGGCGGGAATAGCCGCGGAAAACGTGCTGGCTGAAGTCCTGCCGGAAGGGAAAGCTGATGAAGTCAGGAAACTTCAGCAGGCCGGACACGTCACTGCTATGGCCGGCGATGGAATAAACGACGCACCGGCGCTTGCAACAGCCGACATCGGAATAGCAATGGGCAGCGGTTCCGATATCGCTATGGAATCTGCCGACATCACGCTGATGCGAGGCGACCTCGGCGAAATAGCGGCTGCCATACTTCTTTCAAAAAAGACAATGTCCAAAATAAAGCAGAACCTGTTCTGGGCATTTTTCTATAACTCTATCGGAATTCCGTTTGCAGCTTTCGGCTTCCTGAACCCGATTGTAGCCGGAGCTGCAATGGCGTTCAGTTCGGTTTCGGTAGTATCTAATTCACTCAGTTTAAAAAGATTTAAACCTGAAATACACAGGAACAATAAAATTAATTCCACGGAGGAAATTATGACTGAAAAAATTACTGTTGAAGGTATGACCTGCAATCACTGCAAGATGGCAGTGGAAAAAGCGGCACTTTCTGTCGGGAATGTTGATTCGGCGATTGTTGATCTGGCAAAAAAAGAACTCTCGCTGAATATTTCTGCTGATTCAGAAAAGACAATCGCTGCAGTGAAAACCGCTGTCGAACAGGCCGGATACACGCCTGTATAATTAGGAGGAAAATATGTACCATGGATTCTGGCCCGCATGCGGCAGCCTGTTCACTTACGGAAGATTCAATTACGGAGGTTTAATTATGATGATAATCGGAGTTGTAATTCTGGCAGTTATTATTTACCTGGCAGTGAAGAAGGGAAACCTCTCAACCGGCTCAGGAACTGCCGAATCACCACTTGATGCTCTTCAGAAAAGATATGTTAACGGCGAAATTAACAAAGAAGAGTATCTTGAAAAGAAAATCATTCTTGAAGGAAAATGATCACTCTAAATCTGCCAGGCTCCATGGGAGTTTCGGCAGTTTCTTAATTACCCGCATCCCCGGATGAGCGTCGGGTTATCTTTTGCGAATTCTGTTAAAATAGATTAAGATTGTTCTGTTATGGTAAGCAACCTTCTGCGTTCAAAAGGCATCATCTTCTTATTTTTGCTCATAATCGGTTATCCGATCGCAGCGGAGACGCCCGGGTTTCCTCCGCTC
>QKCC01000217.1 GCA_003245835.1 Spirochaetales bacterium
TCGGTAAAGACTATAACCAATGACAGTATTGCCCTCATCGATGCATCAATGAATAGCTGGACCGGAGAGATTAATGGTTATTTTGACAAAATGAGTGTAACGGTAAACTCTTTTAATGGTTACCTATCTGACAACTTTTCTTTAAAGAAGGTGTCGGAGTTCAATGATTATGCCGATCAGGTAACAGCTGTCGAACGGGGTATTGTTCTGGGTAATAACCTGCTTGATATATATGTCTGGTTTTTCCCTGAGTATGCTGATCCCGACTGTATGCAGTTAACAGTTAATGATTTGAAACAGAACGGGAATCTTTCCGTACAAAAATCAGAGGTCTTTACACGTGCTGATATCGGTAAAAATGCAGATTGGCAATGGATGTGGGCAGTCGAAGAGAATGATTTTTTTGTAACTGATCCATACGAGTGGGAAGGATATGACGGAAAGCTTATAAGCTACACTCAGCCATTGGTCATTGAAGGAAAAGTCGTGGCTGCTGTTGGTACGGATAATTATATAACAAAGATTAGAGACGACCTGACTTCTGAAACTTTGATGAAAAACGGATATTTCGCATTGCTTGGTACGGGCGGAAGCTTTATTGCCCATCCGGACCAGAAAAAAGAGGGTTTGACTTTCGAAGAATTATATCCTGACTTCAGCAGTGAATATCAGAATATGCTCAAACAGGGAAAGAGTGACGGAGTCATAAAAATCGGCAGAAAAATGATCGGTTTCAGCGTTACCAATGCAGGGTGGGTTCTTATAGCTGTTCCTGATTCAAAAGAGGTATATGCCTCAGTGGACCGCCTGATTGTTCTGTACTCAATATTGGCGGCTGCGTCTTTAATTTTATTTACGATAGTTGCGTTGGTTTTGGGCAATACCATTTCCAGACCTATCAAATATATGGCATCACACCTGAACAAGGTGGCAAAGGGATATCTTGTTCCTTTCGAAGAAAAATCGATTCTCGGCAGGAAAGATGAACTCGGAATTCTGGCAAACTCCCTGTCTTCAATGGTGTTAACGCTTGCTGAAACTGTCAGGGGTGTCCTTCATTCCTCAGAAGAAATCGCGAACGGAAGTCAGCAGATTTCCGATACTGCGCAGACATTGTCCAGCGGAGCTTCCGAGCAGGCTGCCAGTGCAGAAGAGGTTTCGTCATCGCTTGAGGAAATGGGATCCAATGTTCAGCAGAATGCCGACAATGCGGCACAAACCGAAAAGATAGCCGCCCAGGCAGCAACGGAAGCGGCTGAAGGCGGCCGGGTTGTAGTAGAAGCAGTTGACGCTATGAAAGAAATAGCGCAGAAAATCAGCGTCATAGAAGAGATTGCAAGACAAACCAATCTTTTAAGTTTGAACGCGGCGATTGAGGCGGCAAGAGCAGGTGAACATGGAAAGGGGTTTGCTGTAGTCGCTTCGGAAGTAGGTAAACTTGCTGCAAACAGCCAGAAGTCAGCTGCTGAAATCCAGGAACTTGCACAAAAAACTGTTTCTAAAGCTGATGACGCAGGAGCAAAAATTCAGGCAATAGTTCCGGGCATTCAGAGAACAGCCGAGCTTATTCAGGAAATAAATGCTTCAAGTAATGAGATGAATTCCGGGATAGGTCAGATAAATCAGGCTATGCTCCAGCTTGACCAGGTAATTCAGCAGAATGCAGCATCCTCCGAAGAATCTTCTTCAATGTCTGAGGAACTGACAGCCCAGGCTCACCAGCTTATGGACCTTATAAGTTTCTTTAAAATCGGTAAGGAACAGAACCTTCAGAGAGGCCGAACCATAAGCGGTTCCAATAAAAAGCAGGCATCTGTAAAACAAATAGCAGCGCCTGAACCCACTGCAGTAAAAGAAACCTCAAAATCAGCAGCCGGGAAAGCAGAAACAGGCAAAGCATGGGTTTCTGATAAATATGATGATGATTTTGAAGAGTTCTAATTTGATAGGCCGGAATTAGATATCAACATAAGGCTTATGGTGCTTCGGTGTATCATCCTTTGAAAATAAAAAACCGCGGATTTCTCCGCGGTTTTTTTTGTATTATAGATATTGAACTATTCTACAACAGCGAGTACGTCAGAAATTCTGACAAGAAGATACTCAGCGCCGTCGGCTTCAAGCTTTGTTCCGGCATATTTGTCGTACATAACCTTGTCGCCGACTTTAACAGTGATGGCATCCTTGTCATCACCGATTTCTGCGACTACACCGGTGTTTGTCTTTTCCTGGGCAGTCTGCGGAATGAAAAGGCTACCTACCTTCTGATTGTCTTCTGCCTGAATCTTGATGAGTACTCTGTCCGCAAGCGGTTTAATTTTCATATTCTGTTCCCTCCTGAATCTTAATGAGATTAAGTATTGGTTTCTATTTAGCTTAAAAAAATATACGGATGAATGAATTGATCGTCAAGAGTAAAACGTAAAATTGCTTTATATTTTTAATTGCCGGTTATACATATATTTAGTATTTTACATGTATGGATGTTGGATGCGGGACAGGTTCCCTGGGCCGCACGGCGGAATGGAGATTCCGGAAGGAAGCCCCGTATCGGGCTCAGATACTTCAGACTGCATGGTTGTGATTTATGTGCGATTGGGAATTATACTACAAAAAAGGAAAAGAGCTGAATGCCTGTGAAAATTATGAACAGGCCCGGAAGCTTCTGGAGGCAGCCCTGAACGGCTGCCCCGATGAAGATTCAGCACTTATCAGTGAAATAGTTTTCGAGATTGGACGTTCCTTTTTCGGTATGGGTATGAAGGGCGTTGCAATCAGCAATATGCTCGAAGCTGTAAAACTGGGACTTAATGAACCTCATACAGAGAATATGATGCACTGTCTCGTAAACGAATACGGCATGCCTGTTCAGAAAGAACCTGAGCTGAACGATGAAGCTGCGTTTAAGGCTATTCACGTAATGCGTTACCTCTATACCAAAAAATCCGGCCGGTTCGGTACCCTTGCCGAGAAGGACATGATCTTTGAACTGATATCGGATGCCTGGAAGGATTTCTCCGAAAGGGTTAATCTGAAAGGAATGACGACAATTCAGAAGATCGGGAGATACAGGGAATATGTGATAATTTTTCCGACTTTCAGCATCCCGCAAGAACTTTCCGGCGATACAGGGAACGTGATTTATGCTGATTTCGGCAGTGATACCTGCGGCTGCGGCAGCGGATTACCGTACACCTGGTGCTGCGGGCGCATAAAATCAATAGATGAACTTGAAAATGGGTTAAAATGACACATAATACTACCTTCGATTTTTCAACGTGGCATTATGACCCATATGAAAATTTAAAAAGAGCAGCCCAATAATTGAGATTTACACAATTCCTTACATAGTAAGGAAATATGTAAAAGTGCATTTTGTTGTATTTTTGGCATGCTTCCTGCATATATAAAGTCAGGAGGAAGAATATGGCTAATACAAACAGATACGATGATGAGAATGTTCTTTCCATATACCTTAAAGAAATAAACAGGATTCCCCTGCTGACCCGTGAACAGGAAGATGATTACGCAAGAAGGGCCGCAAAGGGCGAAAGACAAGCAATAAATGCATTGGTAAGCGCAAACCTCAGGTTTGTTGTAAACGTTGCAAAGAAATATCAGAATCAGGGACTTCCGCTGTCTGATCTTATAAATGAGGGAAATATCGGGCTTATGAACGCTATCGAAAGATATGATGTTGATAAGGGTTACCATTTTATCTCTTATGCCGTCTGGTGGATCAGGCAGGCAATTCTGAAGGCAATATGTGAAAAATCAAGAATGATAAGGCTTCCTCTTAACCGTGCAAATGAGCTTGTTCAGATAGAGAAGGCCAAGAAGGATCTTTTCTCGGACCGAGGCGAGAATCCCGATGTTATGGATATTGCAGATGCGGTTAATATGGAAAAAGACCATGTTGCAAACCTGCTGAATGTTTCAAGGGAACATATTTCGCTTGAAACACCGGTTTACGAAGAGCGCGATTCGTCACAGCTCGGAGATTTCATTGAAGATGAAGATTATGCCAGCCCGGAGGAGGCTGCTATCGCAAATTCTCTGAGGAACGATATAAATACGATCCTTTCAACACTGAGTGAAAAGGAAGCTGATATAATAAATCTGCGTTTCGGACTGAACGGTAAGGCCCCGATGTCGCTGAAAGAAATAGGCGATAAATACAATCTTACAAAAGAAAGAATCAGGCAGATTGAGAAGAAAGCGCTTGCAAGACTGCGCCATCCTTCAAGAAGCAAGTACCTTGAAGCATATGTTGATATCCAGACTGCCTAGTTTTTCTGCTGGACATATGTTCATTTAAAGCGGTGAGTGCCCTGATGTCTTATTGACATTAGGGCATTATTATTTTAGGCTTAGCTGTATGCAATGGTTCCTGTGAAGTAAATTTGTGAACGCCTTTTTTGAGGTTTTTATAAATTACTTTCCTAATAAATGCTGTATTTTTTAACACAGGGCCAAAATGTCTACACATTAATTTCAATTCATACTCATATTTACACGGAGGGACATGTCATTTTATGAGTGATACAAAGTTTATTTATTTCTTCGGTGACGGAAAAGCCGAAGGTGACGCAAGCATGAAACAAGTGCTTGGAGGCAAGGGTGCAAACCTCGCGGAAATGACCAATCTTGGTATTCCCGTACCGCCCGGATTTACAATTGCAACAGAGGTCTGTGATATTTTTTATAAAAATAACAGAAAATACCCGGCGACATTTGATGCCGAGCTCAGAGATACCCTGAACAAGCTTGAAAAATTGATGGGCAAGAAGCTTGGTGATCCGAAAGATCCCCTGCTTGTTTCCGTTAGATCAGGCGCCGCAGTATCAATGCCCGGTATGATGGACACTATTCTTAATCTCGGTCTTAACGACGCAGCTGTTGAAGGTCTTGCTTCCATTACGGACAATCCGAGATTTGCATGGGATGCTTACCGAAGATTTATCCAGATGTTCAGCAACGTTGCGCTCGGCATGGATATAAATGTTTTCGAGGATATTCTTGAAGAAATGAGAGAAGCAAAGGGTGTTGAGAACGATAATGAACTCTCCGCCGACGCTCTTAAGGAACTTGTAACCCTTTACAAGAAAGCTTTCAGGAAAAACCAGAACGCGGACTTCCCTCAGGATCCCTATGCACAGCTTCAGGCTGCTATAGATGCAGTATTCGGTTCATGGAACAACCCTAAAGCCATCAAGTACCGCGACATAAACGGTATCAAGAACCTTCTGGGAACAGCTGTAAACGTTCAGTCCATGGTTTTCGGTAACTTCGGAGACGACTCCGGTACCGGTGTTTGTTTCTCAAGGGACCCCTCTACCGGTGAAAACTACTTCTACGGTGAGTACCTGATGAATGCACAGGGTGAAGACGTTGTTGCGGGTATCAGAACTCCACTCAAACTCTCTGCTCTTGCAGAGCAGGATGAAACAATTTATAAGCAGCTTGTTGACATCAAGGAAAGACTCGAGAACCATTACCGCGATATGCAGGATATGGAATTCACAATCCAGCAGGGCAATCTTTTCATCCTTCAGACCAGAAACGGAAAAAGAACCGGTGCTTCCGCTGTAAAAGTAGCGGTAGATATGGCTAAAGAAGGTCTTATCACCAAAGAAGAAGCAATGTTCAGGGTTGACGCAGCTCAGCTTGATCAGCTTTTTCACCCGATGATTGATCCGAAGGTTAAGCAAACACTGAAACCCCTTGCGAAGGGACTGAATGCATCTCCGGGTGCCGCTACAGGAAAGATTGTTTTTACTGCCGATGACGCTGAAATGTGGGTCGAACGCGGTGATACAAAGGTTATGCTCGTACGAAAGGAAACTTCTCCCGACGACATCGGCGGAATGAACGTAGCCCAGGGTATTCTTACTTCAACCGGAGGTATGACTTCTCATGCTGCAGTAGTTGCGAGAGGAATGGGAAGACCCTGTGTTGCCGGATGTAAGGACGTTGTAATCAGCGGCAAGACCATGAAGGTTGACGGCAAGGTATTTAACGAAGGCGACTGGATCACAATCGACGGAAGTACAGGTGAAGTTTTTGCCGGCCAGGTAGAAACTATAGCTCCTGAAATGTCGACTGAACTGGTAGACTTCCTCGGATGGGCTGACGAAATCAGGCTCTCCGCAGAACGCGCCGGTCTTTCTCAGAAAGGATTCCTCGTCAGGACTAATGCCGACCAGCCGGAAGATGCCAAGCTCGCAAGAGAGCTGGGCGCCGAAGGTATCGGACTCTGCCGGACAGAGCATATGTTCTTTGACGAAGGCAAACTTGAATATTTCCAGCAGATGATTGTTGCCGGTACTCTCGAAGACCGCAAAAAATCTCTCGGAAAGATTCTTGACCTTCAGAAAGCAGACTTCAAGGGAATTTTCAAGGCTATGAGCGGTCTTCCTGTAACAGTAAGACTTCTTGATCCCCCTCTGCATGAGTTTGTTCCCCAGACCGAAGAAGATATTAAAAAGATCGCCAAGATGGCCGGTATTACTGCCGAAGCCCTTACAGACAAGATTGCATCACTGCATGAGCACAACCCGATGCTTGGTCACAGAGGATGCCGCCTTGGTGTTACGTATCCTGAAATCTACGACATGCAGGTTGAAGCAATTATGACCGCTGCTGTTGAGGTCGAAGCTGAAGGTGATGAAGTTCATCCTGAAATAATGATTCCGCTCATCGGAACATGGCAGGAGCTTAAAATCCTCAGAGAGAATGCTGAAGCTGTAATCGCCGACATTTTTGCCAAGACCGGCAAGAAGGTAGATTACAAGATCGGTACAATGATTGAGATTCCCCGTGCGGCCCTGACTGCTGATGAAGTAGCCGAGCATGCCGATTTCTTCTCTTTCGGAACAAACGACCTTACCCAGATGACTTTCGGTTTCTCACGTGATGATGCCGGTGCATTCCTGCCCGCATACATCCAGCAGGGAATCCTTGAGACAGATCCTACAGCTTCACTTGATCAGACCGGTGTAGGCAAGCTTGTTGCAATGGCCGCTCAACTCGGCCGCGGAGTTAAAACCGATCTTAAGCTCGGTATCTGCGGTGAGCACGGCGGAGACCCCGCTTCAATCGATTTCTGTTACAGAACGAACCTGAACTATGTTTCATGTTCGCCGTTCAGAGTGCCGATTGCAAGACACGCAGCTGCACAGGCTGTACTGAATAACAAATAATTTTCTCCGGAAAATCCGGGGATTCAAAGGGACTGTCAATGCGGCAGTCCCTTTTTTATTCAGAATTCCTGAGTCTGTGCTATATTCTTAGTAATGGCCGATCACAATAAGCTGTCACTTACGGGTGCAGGAATTTACAGGTTATTTAAGATTCTGCTCAGGAATTACGGTCCGCAGGGCTGGTGGCCGCTTCGATCACGAAGAATTTTTGCCTGCAGTGATATTTCCGATACCATAGGCTTTAACAGCGGGGGGTATCATCCGGGAAGCAGCTATAGTCCGGCTGAAGACGAGATTTTCGAAATCGCTGCGGGAGCTGTGCTCACACAGAATACTAACTGGAAAAATGCCGCTGCTGCTCTCGATAACCTTCTGTCGGCGGGTATGCTGTCGATTGAGAAGATAATTAAAACAACATCAGAGGTTCTTGCCTCTAAAATACAGCCGAGCGGGTATTTTAACCAGAAAGCAATTAAACTCAAAGCTGTTGCAGGTCTTCTTGACAGTAAAAACGGTGATACTCCGGAACGCGACGAGCTGCTTTCAGTATGGGGAATAGGGCCTGAAACAGCTGACAGCATCCTGCTTTACGCCTACGGAATACCGGTTTTTGTGATTGACGCCTATACAAGGCGCATTATATCGCGATTTACCGGAATGTCCGAAGTTGAATCAGCCGGCTATGAGGATTTTAGGTCCGCAATGGAGGAATGCCTGCCCGAAAACCTCTGCTGCCGGCAGGAGATGCACGCTCTGCTTGTGGTTCATGCCAAAAGGTACTGCCGGAAAAATCCTGACTGCAGGTGCTGTCCGCTTAGGTTGGAATGTCATAAGGCTGCTGCTGCAAACACACCGAAAGAGGAATCAAAAACGAAAGACTCTTCAGAAGTTATGGTCAGTATAATGAATAATTCAAAATAAAATGATTGCAAGCATATCAATTTTCTAATAATTTAATAATAGAGGATTAAAACAGGAGTAAAAAATTGAAAGAGATTCTTGAAAAGAGGGCATACATTGAGGAATATCAGAAGCTATCTATATTCAAATTCATGTCGGCCGCGGAAATCCTCAAGATCATTAATGAAAGTGAATTATACCTCTACTCAGACGGTGAAAAGATTGTAAACCAGGGTGATATTGCCCAGAACATTCTTGTTATCGTAAACGGAACAGTTCAGGTCAATGTAAGGCAGGAAAACGGCAAGGATGTCTACATCTGTCCGATTGAACAAGGCGAAATTTTCGGCGAGGCAGGAATGTTTCTGCGCGTCCGTAGAACGGCCAATATTGTCAGCCTTGAAGATTCAGTGATTCTGAGCATTCCTCGAACTGTGCTGATGGCTTTTACGCGGGATAATCCTGCAACGGGCAACAAGCTGCTGCTCGTTATAATTCACAGCCTGCTGAAAAAACTGAGGGGAACAAATCAGGAGCTGGCTTTTGAAAAAATGGTCGATGTTCAGATAAATGATCTGGACAGCCTGCTTTCAGAGCTCTCGGATAAATAGGGATGTTCGGAATCCGTATTAAGCTGCACTTTTTCACATTCATCGCACTGTCGCTGTGTGTTCTTCCGCTTTCAGCCCAGAATGAACTGGTGCCGCTTTGGAAATATGCTGCCGGCGGAGAACTCGTAAGCCCTCCGGCTGTTTCAAAGTACGGTGTATATCTATACTCCGAGGACCGGCAGGTCCATGCCGTGTCCATCGATGGAAAACCGCAGTGGAAATTCAGGCTTTCCGGACGCCCTGCTGATGCGCTTGCAGTCGGCAGGGACGGCACAGTCTATGCCGGCACATCTGAAGGCCGCCTTTACGCGATAAACCGCGGAGGAAAGCAGCTCTGGCGGTACGACGCTGGTTCGGCGCTTTCGGGCCCGCCGGCTGTATCGTCCGACGGAACCGTTTTTGTAGGTACTGCCGAAGGCCGGCTTGCCGCGCTGAGTCACCGCGGCTATGTCAGGTGGAGCATCGATACCGGCAAGGGGATCTCAGGTTCGCCGGTGATCGATACAGGCGAGGCAATCTACATCTGTGATTCAGAAGGCACAATCAGCAGTTTTACCCCCTGGGGTACGCTATTATGGGAACAGTCTCCGGAGGCTTCCTCCCGCGGTTCCGTGTGGACTGCGGCTATTGATGAACACATCCTTTATTCAGCCGCCGGAAGCCGGCTAAGTGCGATTGACCATGCCGGTACGGTCCTTTGGACCGCTGACCTCACTGAGAACTGTACCGGGATAGTTGTATACCGTGACGGTTTATTCTGCAGTCTGAAGAGCGGTACAGTAGGCGCATGGACAAAAGAAGGCAAAAAACTCTGGATTGGTGAGGGCCGCGGTTATTTCTCATATCCCGTAAGCGGCAGCCGGAGTTTTTTTCTGCTCGACGGCTCGGGCCTGAAAAGCATGGATTTTTACGGCCGGGTCATCGGAAGCGGCAATGTCGAGGGAATTTATCTTACGCAGCCGGTAATCGGAGGGGGACTGCTGATCTGCGGTTCGCGCCAGTGGGTCGCCTGCGCATTTAATATTTCAGAGAGCGAAGGTCCAGGCTGGTCGCAGGAGGGCGGCGGACCCGGACATTCCGGAACATACGGACAAGGGCAGTGGGCGTTCAATGAGGCCGATTATCTTAAGAACCTTGATTATCTTTATCTGCGTGAAGCTATTGTAAACGGTGACCAGGATGTTAGAATGGAAGCTGTGGAGGAGATCGGCGACAGGATTGAAGCGGGCGGAACCGAACGCGGTGAGCGCTATCTGCTGCATCTGCTGTATATTGCACTGACCGACGGAAGCAGAAGGATTACCGTAAACAGGCCGGCTGCGGCAAATGATTACCCCGCGATACGAAGAAAGGCGGCTGAACTGATTGGAAAGTACGGAAATTTCCAGTCCGTTGAGCTGTTAACACAGGTACTGGCTGAAGAGAAACATTATGATGTAAGCGCTGCGATAATCTCGGCGTTAGGCTCGTTAGGCACCGATTACGATAACCTTTCACAATGGGCTATTTATAATAAAGTGATTGATGATAACAATGGATCAGCATATGATATGCTTGCGGGTGCTGCAATTTCTGCAATAGCGGAAATAAACAGGTATACCGGGGACCTCGGCTCCGGTTACGGGTACCGGGCATTACAGACCATTTACAGAGGAAAATATTCTGCCGGCACCAGGAAGCTGGCCGGAGAGGTTCTAAGGAGTATGAGATGAAAAAGAGAATTAGCTTATTGACAGTATTCTTATTGGCAGGCGTACTTTCAGTGCTGCACGCAGAGACTGTTTACCTTGATGAACTTCAGAAAGCGGCAGATACGGGCTCGATTGTATTCGAGAACTATTCGGGTCCCCACAATAAAATTGATACCGTAGACGAGATTCGCGGGATAGGCCGCTTCCTCGGTCGCGACGCCGGAACCGTTACAATGCGCTCGGATTATTTCGGTAAATACCGGATACTGCATATTATTGATCCGGCTGAAACCGGAAAGCTTGATGCTGACGTCTTTATTCTTGAACCTTCCGCTACCGTCGATCATATAAAGAACCTCAGACGGATAATCGCGGGCTTCCTCGAGGCTGCCTACGACTACACCCCGGCCCAGGCTGATCTGCTCTCAGAGTTCATAACCGTTTACAATGCGGTCCATCGCGGCGATATGACCTATTTTAAGAGTGTCTACAAGAATGCAGTCGTACGCGAGCTGAAGGCCGAAAAAACCGGAATCGCACTGAAATATACCGAATGGCCCGGGAACACCATGATGCTGATTCCGCTTACGCCGCAGGCCGGGACAGATGTACTCAGCGACCTGAACACCGACATCCTTTCGGATAAAGATGTTATAAAGCAGATGCAGACTGAACCCGATATGGGTATCGATAAACGCCAGGAACTTGTAGATCTGAAAGATCAGGAGGTCGATCAGAAGCGTCAGGCTATTGAAGAGGATCGAAAACAGATTCAGGATCGCGAGGCTGAACTGACCAGCCAGAAAGAAAGTCTGCAGCAGGAAGCCGAACAGCTTAAAGATCAGACAACCGATGAAGCCCGGAACAGAAAGCAGGAAATAAAGGATGAGCTCCAGAATATAACAGAGGAAGAGAAACAGCTGACTGACCAGAAAGACAATCTTGATCAGCAGGAGAAGGCTGTAGAGCAGCGTGAGGCTCAGATAGTAGAAGAACGCCAGCAGATTGCAGAAGATCAGATGACAATTATCGAGTCGGAAGGGAAGAAGGACAGTACATCGGTCGGTACAACCGCCGCCGTAAAAACAGTGCCTTTCCTGAAATTAGCCGGCGGTGCCGGGATTTATACCGGCCAGCTTCTGCTGATCGATACGGTCAATGGCGATATTGTCAAACAGTCTGAAACCGATTCTATCAGGCTGCGCGGGTACAGCTACAATGGAAAACAGATACTTTCCGTAGCTGGAAGCAGCGGCGCAGACAGGATTGTGAGTCTTGTCAGAATCGACCCGGCAACACTTGAGGTGACAGCTTCGGGAACTGCCGAGGTCTTCACTGAATCAGCAGTCATTGTTTCGTCGGGTAAAATATATGCAGTTGTAAAAGATTCGGATAAATGGAAGATTGGAATTTTTAACAGCAACCTTGAACTTCAGTCTGTTTCAACATCCGAAGTTTTTCCTGTGACTGATATTGTTATAAGCGGGACCGATGTTCTTGCACAGGATAATCTTGGAAGAATTATTAAAATTAGTGCGGATGATTTTACCGCCCCAGCAGGCCTTTAAAAAAGGCGGAAATTTTTGCAAACAGCGCGGCTATTGCGCTGAATAGCCGCCTGAAAAATCCGGGGTTTTTCAGTTTATCGAGCAGTATAAGTGCATCGCCGGTTTCATCCGGGTTGAACGGTTTACGGTGAATGTTTTCATCGATTTCAATCTCGAGTGCTTCAATCCGGCTGGGATTTTCGAGAATCCTGACCGGAACAGTCTCCCATCCCAGCATTTTTACAGATTCGAGACGGCGTTCACCTGCAAGAAGGACCTTCTTGTTGTTTACTATAATGGGATTGAGCAGTCCGTGCTTGTCTATACTTTCAGCCAGCTCTTCGAGATCGCCGAGGTCGCGCCGGATCCTTTTTCGTACAATTATTTCATCTACCCGCATCTGCATACCTAGAGTATACCTACTGAAAGTTAAAATTCAAAGCAGATTAATCAAGAAACGGATTATAGTCATCCCCGCCCGTGCCGGAATCGCCCGAGTTGTTATTGCCGTGACTGTCCGAATCTCCGGAATCATCAAGCATAAAATCCGGAAGGTCAAGCTCCGGCAGATTGTATGAACCAAGCGGAACGTCTTCTATAAGAAGGTTGTTCTGAAGCCTCTGAAGCAGCTCTTCGTCACGCTGTTTTTCAAACTTGTGTATATCGCATGTTCTCTGGGGTTCGGTCCCAACGAGGAAAATCTCGTCAAGTGTTCCGTCGTCGCAGTCGTTGGTCGGCAGAAGCCCTGAAATCCTGCAGACTTTTACGCGGATGAGCCCTGATTCGGGTTTCGGAAATTCTTTCGGTTCCAGGTCTTTGTGGATTTCCTTCATATACATTGCCCAGTAGGGTCCAGCTGCGGTTGCACCAGTCAGGTAACGCCCGAGTGAGTTTCCCATTACATCGAAACCGAACCAGACGGCGGTGGTATAGTAGGGTGAGAAACCAACCGTCCATGCGGCCGTCCAGTTCTGGGGTGTACCGGTCTTTCCGGCCATCGGCATCCCGTCGAAACCGCCGACCTGGCGCCGCCTGTTGGCGAGAGTTCCGTATTCAACGGTGCTCTGGAGCATATCAGTCATAATATAGGCGGTCTGCGGACTCATTATCTGGTCTTCTGACTTGTTTTTCTGTTTTTCGCGCAGCCGTTCTTTTTCCGGTTCGAGAATTATATTTCCCTGGCGGTCTTCAACACTGATGATCGATATGGGCACGACTTCCTTTCCCTGGTTTGGAAAAACAGCAAAAGCCCTTGCCATATTGATAGGGGCTAGCGCCGTAACACCGAGACCGAGGGTAAACCCTCTCGGAAACAGGGTTACATCATTCCGTTTGTCGGAAAGACCTGTCATTCTGGAAATCCTGTCGATAGCCGTTTCAAACCCGATTCCCTCAAGCACCTGAATCGACGGAACGTTCATGGAATTTGCAAGAGCGTAGCGCAGAAGTACGGAACCTTCCCATGTGCCGAGATAATTCAGAGGTTCGTAAGGGTTTCCGCTTTCATCATAGAATACAACCGGGCCGTCGTACAGACGCGTGGCCGGGGTGAATTTTCTTGAGGTTATGGCAGCAGAGTAATAAAGAGGTTTTATTGATGAACCGGGCTGAACCGAGGCGTCGATAGCGCGGTTGAACTGCTTTGTTTCGAAGTCGCTTCCGCCGATCATTGATAAAATACGGCCTGTGTTGTTCTCGAGGGTTATCAGCGCCCCTTCAACCGTATCTTTTTCGTTCATCTTCTTTTCCATCTTGAAACCGGCCACAGTAGCCTGCTGAAGAGCATTGAAACCGAAAACGGATGACAGAACGTTAAGCGTCGGATTGATTTCCTTGAAATAAGTATTGGTTGCGGCTGATTTCTGCTTAGAACCGGTAACCCTGATGTCTTCAATATTGAATGTCAGGGAGAGAAGATCGACAAGATCGATATATTGATCATTTACAATTTCATACCGGTTGTCTGAATATTTTCTGTATTCTATGTTGAGTTCACGGTATGCCTTGTCCATTATGCGCTGGGCGGCATCCTGTATTCCAAGGTCAAGCGTTGTGTGTACGACATAACCGTCTTTATTGACGTCTACAGCCCCGTAAAGCATGTCGTTGAGCTGCAGCCGTACATATTCACTGAAATATGGTGCGCGGCTGTCGTTGCCGATATATGCGCTTGCTATATTCGACCTGCTGTAATCGTAATTGTCCCAGTACTCGGCAAATGACGCGTCAGCATCTTCCCTGGTGCAGTATCCCTTTTCGACCATGGAATTAAGAACATCTATCTGTCTGGCGCGGGCTACATCCGGATGGTTAATCGGAGAATAAGCCGCGGGGCTTGCAAGCTGGATTACGAGTATGGCAGATTCAGCCAGGGTTATGTCCTTGGCGGAATGACCGAAATAGAACTGTGAAGCCGACTCGACCCCGTATGTTCCGTGTCCGAAGTAAACTTCGTTCATGTAAATTTCAAGGATCTCGTTCTTTGTGAGCGCTTTTTCTATCTGGAAGGCATACCAGACATCCTTGATCTTTCTGGTTATTGATATCTCGGTACGATCGGTATAATGTGCGCCCGCTACCTGCATGGTAAGCGTGCTGAAACCGGAAAAATAGTTTCCGGCGACTATATTATATAAAGAACGGAAAAACTGCCTGAAGCTCAGACCGTGATGGGTAAAGAAATCCGAATCTTCGCGGCTAATCAGCGCATAAATAAGGTGTTTGGGAAGTTTTTCTATAGGAACGATTTCCCGTTTTTCATCCGAAAAAAGTTCGGTTATCAGGTCCCCGTTGCGGTCCAGTATCTGTGTGGGGAGAGCGGGTTCGTAATTCTGCAGATCAGCTCTTATATCTATATTCTTAATCTCGCTCAGTGTTTTTCCGAGAACAACCCCGATTACGACGGACAGGACAATACATAAAGCAAGAATTAATTCGATGCGTCGACGCTTCTTTTTGTCGGAAACCATATCGATTACAGTATGTTCAAGGCGTGATTTTGTCAAGGCTCAACGGATATAAACCGTATTCTCATTTTGGCAGTAATTGAATAAATATCCGAAGCTTGCATGATTCAGTGCCGCAAAAAAAAAGGCGGAAGCCCTTAATTTTTTTTCATGTCACCGACTCCTGCAAGCTTCACCTGATTAAGCCTGCCAAAAAGAGAAAGCCATTTAATTCGAAAGCATATTTTGGGGCTAATTAAAAATGAGCAAAGAGGATTATTAAAAAGATGCGGGGAGGCAGGTTTCTATCTCGGTTTATGGGGTAAACGAGGACTGAAGCGTAAAAAAAGACCGGGCTGCAAGCAACCCGGCCGACATGTCAGGGAATATAGTAAACTGGGAGGGGAACTATATCTTGCCCCGACATGATTATTATCGACTCTATCTCATATAAATTTAGTTATCTTCAACAAAAATATCAAGAAAAAGTGAAATTTTACAGTTTTTACCGGGTAAAACAGTGAATTTCTTGCTGATCTTGTAGTCAGAAATCATAAAGACGACTGTATGCTCTCCGGGTTCGATCAGAAAGCGGCCTTCAGACCCCGTTTCAATCTTTGTGCCGTCAAGAAATACGGATGTATTCTCGGGAACTTCAATATCAGCGTAGCTCTCAAGTGCTTCGATTTCAAGGTTAACCGAGGTTGTCCGGCCTGTGCTTACGGTGAAATTTCTGCTTATATTCTTGCCGCCGGGAATTTCGGCAGTAAGGGAATGCGGACCCGATGCGAGAACCAGTTCATGACTGTAATCACTGACCTCGCGGCCGTCTACACGGATTGTCAGTTCTGAGGAATCCATTCCGTCCGGGATTTTTGCAGTTACTGAAAGATTTCCGGTTTCTCTGAGAACAGGAGTCACGCTGACCGAAAAACTGCTTTCGTAGAGGCTTGACGGAAAACCCTTCATCATGGGGAGAACGGTAACCATAACCGGAAGATCGTCCTGTTCGATTATCTCAGAGACAACGGTCGTATACGGATCGGTTTCATTTTCAAGCTGCTGCCCGTACGGAATTCTGATAAAAAACCTTGCGGTTTCGGGAAGAATGAATGAATAATATTTTTTCCCGTAATAGGTTCCTATTCCGCTTTTGATTTCAGGGGTGATCTGCCTGTACAGTATAAACGCAAAGCTGTTGCCGTAATTTCTCAGAACAGCCGGAACCTTGACAGAAAGTTCGAAACCCCGGATAAAATCGGAGTCTTTGTCAATCGAAACCGCAAAAACATCTTCTATGCTCATGACGAATTCGTTTTTGTCTTTGATATTGCTGTCGGAAAGAATTATATTCTTGACAACATCGCCGCGGATATTATCACAGAATACCGGAACAGAGGCGAGTATAAGAAATACTGGAATAAATGCCGCAATATTTTTATTCATCAATTCAACCCGGTCGTCAAATCCGACGGATTCCTGGTTTTTCCGTCTTTTCTTACTTCAAAATGCAGATGCGGGCCGGTAGACAATCCGGTTGATCCCACTTCCGCTATAATCATAGTTGAATTTACATTCTGATGCAACTCAACAAAAATTTTATTTAGATGCCCGTAGAAGGTGCTGTAGCCGCCGGCGTGAGTTATTTCAAGGTAGTTGCCGAAGGTTGAGTCATTGCCGAGCGCTGTAACTTCACCGTCCCTGGCAGCGTAAACCGGGGTTTTGAGCGGCGCCGCTATATCAATACCGTTGTGAAAACTGTCGTGTCCCGTAAATGGACTCTTTCTGAGACCGTAGCCGGACGAAACTATGCCTTTGGGCAGCGGATCGATGAAAAGTATGCTCAGAAAATAAGCCCGTTCCACATCATGAAAAGACGCCCCCGGAAAAAAATAATATACGGATCCGCCTAAATCGAGCCTGTCTGCGCTGTCGATATCGCCGGAACGCCATGAAAGCGCAATGTATTCGAGGTCCGAAGACGGATTTTCGGGAAGGTATATCCCCGGCTGGCTCGGCAGCAGAAGAAGCTTTCCCTGAAGGCTGCTGTCGGCAGAGGGGATTCTGTTGAAGGTCGCAATCGTCTCGTAGGGCAGACCGGCCATTGCCGCTATCGAGAATATGTTCAGATTTTCGCTGACCCTGTACCGGTAGATCAGAAGCGGCGGCAGTTCTTTTCCGGAACCTGCAGCCTTGTAATAGAATTCAATGTCTTCCTGCAGCTGCCTGTAATTGAGGTCTGAGTAGTTGAGTTTTTCAATTTCCGGAAAAAGATCCGCGGAGTCTAAGCCGAAAAGGAAACCGCCGCAGGAGAACAGCATTCCAACAAGTGTGAATGAGAATATTGCAGCCGCTTGTTTTTTATTCATACTGCTAATAATTTACCAGTAAAAAAAACGGCCGTCCATAATGAAAATGTACTTGTTTAGGTAATTGCTGCCGATATTAATAAAGACTATTAATTCTTATTATGTCATTGACAGCAATTTGGCAGAGAATTACAATCAGGTAATCGAAAAAATTCGGGAGTTATGATGCCTAAGCCTGTAAGATATAAAGCGAACTCGATTGTGTATTTTAAGGGAGACCTCAACGAATCTGTATATATTCTGAAGAGCGGCTCTGTTATTCTTAAATACATTGATATTGAGACAGGCCAGGAACTGCAGGATATTATCAGTACCGGCGAGTTTTTCGGTGTGAAATCCGCCCTCGGAAAGTACCCGCGCGAAGAAACCGCCTTTGTCGTAAAAGACGCTGAGATGCTTTCATTCACTGTCCCCGAATTCGAAGCAGTCGTTATGCAGAATACCAGGATCATTATGAAAATGCTGAAGGTATTCTCGAACCAGCTCAGACGGATCCATAAACAGCTGAGCAATCTGATTTCGACGGGCGAGGATGAAGATCCTGAAACCGGCCTTTTTAAAATCGGTACATATTATCAGAAGTGCGGCAAGAATGTGCAGGCTTTGTATGCATTAAGAAGCTACCTTACATACTATCCGTCCGGAAAATATGTTTCTGAAGCAAACGAAAACCTTCAGCGGGTTGAAATTCTTGTTCAGAACTCTCCGCGGAATTCAGTCGCTTCACCGTCCGTTAAACCGGCGGCATCATCCGGCAGCAGTTCAGCATCGTCCTCGTCGTCTGCCGGCGGTACAATGTCCGATACGGCAAAAGATTATTACAGCGGTGTCAACCTTTTCAGCCAGGAAAAATTCGGCGACGCCCTTAATGTTTTCAAGAAAGTAATAATGTCCGGCGGAGATTCGGAATTCAAGGCAAAAGCCCAGTTCGAAGTGGGCAGATGCCTCTTCAATATGAATAATTATGATACCTGCATCAAGCATTTTTCGGCGATGATTCAGAAATACCCGAAACATCCTGATATGCTTGAGGCCCTGTTCTGCGTCGGCTCGTCATATGAAAAGAAAGGCGATACTGATAAAGCTGCCGGCTTTTATAAAAAGGTGCTGTCGATGGCCCCTGAGGGAACCCCTGTTCACAAAAAAGCGGGCAAAGCTCTCGACGGTTTAAAAGGATAATTTTAATGGCGTTAGACCTTTCGGTATTTGAACGATTTGCAAAGACTTTTCAGAAAAATGACATACTTTTCTGCGAATATGAACCCGGTGATACTTTTTACCTGATTCAGTCCGGACGCGTTGAGATTACTAAAATAATCGATAATATTGAAAAAACAATTGATATTCTTAATCCCGGCGAGATCTTCGGCGAGATGGCAATCCTTGAAGGGGCTCCGAGATCTGCTTCGGCAATCGCTCTCGATCAGGTAAAGGTTCTCGAGTTTAACCGGGAAAATTTTGAAATTCTGATGATGGGTAATCCGCAGATTGCTCTGAAGCTTCTCAAACTTTTTACGAAACGCATTTACGATCAAAAACGCCGGTTCATGATTCTGACACTTGAAGATGAGCAGGCGAGGGTTGCCGATGTCTTTTTGATGCTGAGTGAAACAAGTACGGTTGAAGCGCCTACGCCCGAGATGCGTGAGTTCAAGACAAGTGTAGACGATATAGCGCATTGGGCGGGTATGAGCCCCGAGAAGTGCCGTACCATACTTAACCATTTTATGATTCAGCGCAGGGTGGATATTTTTGACGACAAAATTGTAGTCAGAAATATAAGCGATTTTATCCGGTTTGTTAATTCGAAAAGACGAAGCGGTTCCACAAACAATCATTAATCTGTTAAAATACTTCCATGAATTCTTCCGACAGGATCTTACTGCACGTCTGCTGCGGCCCCTGCGCGACCTCATCGATCGAAAGGCTGCTTGAAGACGACTGGAAAGTCGATCTGTTTTACAGTAATTCCAATATCAGCACATATGATGAGTATCTTAAACGTCTTGAAGGCGTGATGAAGGTAGCGGACTATTTTAAAATCGACTGGTTTGAAGACGAGTATATGCATCCGTCCTGGCTGAAAGCTGTAGCCGGGCTTGAAGCGGAACCTGAACGCGGCAGAAGATGCGACAGGTGTTTCGGTTTCAGCCTGGCCCGCACCGCCTTTATTGCCGAGCAGGGGCAGTACAAAGGATTTACCTCGACGCTCTCGGTCAGTCCCCATAAAAACTCGGCCAGGCTTTTTGAAGCCGGTAAAACTGCCGGTAACTATATCGAGTATGATTTTAAGAAAAAGGACGGCTATAAACGCAGTATCGAACTTGCCGGGGAACTGGGCTTGTACCGGCAGAATTTCTGCGGATGCGAGTTCTCAATCCTCAATAGGGAAGAGCTATAAAGAACATGAAAGCAAAATGCGTAACCGCCCCGGCTAATACAAAAAGGTGCCAAATCTCGTGAAACCCGAATTTTCCGGGTACCGGGTTGGGTTTTTCGATATAAAAAATAACTGCACCTGCTGAATAGAAAATACCGCCGACAAGTATAAGCACCAGCCCGGCGGGACCGATAACGGGAAGCACATGAAAAACAAGGACTGCTCCGACCCAGCCCATACAGACATACAGGGTGTTGGTAAACCATTTGGGAAGCCCCGGAAAAACCGCCTTCAACGCAATGCCCGCGGCTGCAAGAATCCATACAACCCCGAATACGCTCCAACCCCAGGCGTCACGGCTCAGTATCAGGCAGAGCGGCGTGTAGGTGCCCGCTATAAGCGCAAAGATTGAAAGATAATCGAACAGCCTGAAAAAACTGTTCAGCCTTTCGCTGCCGTTTACGCCATGATGAAATGAGCTGGCTAGAAAAAGCATAAAAAGGCTTGTTCCGTAGATTGAAAAACCAACAATATGCCATACCTTTCCGCTGACCGCTGAAAGCACTATAAGCAGGACCATGCCCAACAGCGAAAAAATAGCGCCTGCCGTATGGCTTATCGTATTGAAGATTTCGTCGGTTACATGAAAGCTTCCATCTTTACTTAGATTTTCCATAAACAGGATTCTATTAGATTAAGCCTCTTTATTCAATCGTAAAGCTAAATTGATTCGAGAAACGCGATAACCTCTTTTTCGACGAAGTCGGGTGTCGATGCGGACGAAACAACAAGAGCTGATTTACAGCCGCTGAAATCGAGGTTGAGCTTTTTCAGTTCTTCCGCATCCTGAATAAACCAGGTCGCTTCATCAGCCTCTTTCAGAATACTGAACAGTTTGCTGGCGTTGGAAGACATCGGGTCGCCGATTACAAAACTGATATCGGTCTCCTCCTGCAGCACAAGCGCTTCATGTTCTTTTTTTGACGTAACAGGGCAGATTGAATTAAAAATATTTATACCGGCCTCAGGCCATTTTCGACTGATTTTTGTAATTACCGAATCAAAAAGCTTCCGGCTCCCGGTAGTCTGCGATGTTATAAAAATTCCGCTGAAGGCGTCCGGGTTAAATATGCTGCCGTCAATTACCGGGTTTCTGATAAACTTGTCAAGTTCATCTTCGGATTCCAAAATGAAGCTTTTTCTGCTGTAGCTTTTAAGCCCGATCACTTCGGGATGGATTCTTTTTCCTGTAATAAAAACCATTGCGCCTTCATTTGAATACCTGTCAATGATTTCCTGGACGCGTTTTACATTCCTGCAGGTCAGATCAATTAAATTGTGGCTTTTTGAAAGTTCTTCCTGAAGATCCCTGTCGATACCGTGGGTACGGATAAACACCGTCGATTCGTCATCGATATTTTCAGGATTTTCGATTGTAATTACATCATGGGCAGTCAGGTAATCAATATACTTTCTGTTGTTAATCATATGACCGAGCACAGCGTAGTCTGTATCGGGATGCTCACGAAGTTCCGAGAAAATTCTCTTTTCGGCGGCTTTGACGCCAGGGCAGAAGCCTGAATGCTTCGGCAGTTTTACAATCATACGGACTATAATAGATTGAAATTGAATTTGGTTCAATTATCATAATAAGTGTTGATTTCCTGCTTCTAACATAATAAGATCGATATATGAAGACACTGATAGTTGAAGATGATTTCACAAGCCGTTTGCTGCTGCAGGAACTGTTGAAAAAATACGGGCAGTCCCACATTGCGGTAAACGGGGTCGAAGCCGTAAAAGTCTGTTCTGAATCTATTCAAAAGGGTGAACTCTATGATCTGATCTGTCTCGATATCATGATGCCGGAAATGGACGGCCAGGAAGCGCTTAAACGAATCCGGGATATTGAAGACAAGGCCGGAATCCCGTACAAAAAAAGAGCCAAAATAATGATGACAACAGCACTTGGTGATGTGAAGACAGTTATGGGTGCATTTTATGAGCTCTGCGACGGGTATCTTGTCAAGCCGATCATGTATGAGCAGCTCGATACAGAACTGAAGCGTCTGAAACTTATTTAGGATTTCCGTCCGTCGGCCGGAATATCAAGTGCAATACGGCAGTCTCCTGCAGTATGCAGTTCAAGTTTCGCGCCCAGCTGCTCAGAAAGTATTCTGATAAGATTCAGACTTAATGTATTTTCTTCCGGATTGAATTCCGATTCCCTGTCCAGGCTTTTAATCAACAGCGAATAACGATTATTATTTTGAATAAACTCAACCTCGATTCCCTGTCGGCAGCGTCCGGCAAGATAGTTCAAAATAAATATTGAAAGGGCTTCGTTAATGACGATTCCTATCGGTACTGCTGTATCAACGGGTATCATCAGTGTGGCGATCTCGAGTTTTATTTTTATCTCTATTTGGTTCTTGTGTTTATGCCTTAGAGCGTTTGTCAGGTCGAGTATATATTCTTTAATGCTGATATAGGAATTCTGGCCGTCAAGATAGATTCTTTCATGAAGCGACGACAGAGCAAAAAGCTGTTCCTCGACCTTGTCGATGAGGTTTCTGAGATCACGCTCATGATATTCCTTGTTAAGGTTTATAAGGCTCGAAACCATCTGCAGGTTATTTTTTACCCGGTGATGAAGTTCATTTATCAGAATTTCTTTTTCGAGGATCGTTTTTTGAAGCTGAGTTTCCTTCTCGGTCAGTTTTACTATGGCTTTGTTCTTTCCTGAAATATATGTCTGAAGAAGCGAGTAGATAAGAAGCGTGGTAATGAGTACGTAAATCCAGCCCTTCCATGTCTGGATTTCAGCATAGAGTATATCATCCTGAATCAGGTTGAACAGTATTCTGTCAGAGAAGAAAATCCACAGAAAACCGAAGACGAAGTAGATTAAAGAAATTGAGATTGCTCCGAATGACCGCCTCTTCATTTAGAAAATTATAGGTATAGGATTGCTTAATTACAATAGGTGACTTTCAAAAAACTGCAGTTTTAGTCGGTTCCCTATCGATATAAGATTCCAAATCTGTTAAATTCGGCTTATGAATCTTGTATCAGCGAACAATTTGAGCCTGAGCGCCGGTGAGCGCGTACTGTTTGATAATCTGACGTTCGGTATCGATCACGACAGCCGGATTGCCGTCCTGGGCAGAAACGGCTGCGGCAAGTCCAGCCTGCTCAGGCTTATTGCCGGGTTCAGGACGCCGGAAACCGGTATTATTTCGAGGAACAGGGAGCTTAAAACTGCCTTTCTTGAACAGATTCCTTCATTCTCCGGTGACGAGACTGTAGGCGAGTTCATACTTGCCGGTGATTCCGCAGAGATGGAACTGATCAGGGCCTACGAATCTGCTGTTTCGGCACAGGACGGGTACGATACTTCATCAGTACTGTCAGGACTGATGGAACAGATGGACAGGCTCGACTGCTGGACCCTCGAGAACCGGATTCACTCGATACTGGGAGAACTCGGCATAAGCAGCCTGAACGGAAAAATGAGTTCGCTTTCGGGCGGAATGGTTAAAAAGGCGGCCCTTGCCCGGACCCTGGTGCCCGAATCCAACCTGATTATCCTCGATGAACCGACAAACCATCTTGATATTGAAACAATCAGCTGGCTTGAAAAGTACCTGAAAAAATCAGGGAAAGCGCTGCTGATGGTTACGCACGACCGGTATTTTATGGAGGCTGTCTGCGATCGGATTCTCGAAATAGATGACAGCCGGGTCTTCTTCTACAACGCAGGCTACAACAAATACGTGGAGCTGAAATCCGCAAGGGATGAAGCCGCCATGAGATCCGAGGACAAGCTGAAGAATATAATCCGCAACGAGCTTGAATGGATTAAACGCGGTCCGCGGGCGCGCGCAGGCAAGGATAAAAAGCGAAAGGAAAGGTTTTTCGATTTAAAAGACGGCTTGCCCGAGAAATCAGCTGAATCATCATCTTTTTCGGTCGAGGTCAGAAGACTAGGCGGCAAGATTCTTGAGATCGGGAATATAAGCAAGAGCTTCGACGGGGTCAGCATAATAAAAGATTTTTCGTGCAGTTTCCGGAAGGGTTACAGGGTCGGGGTTCTCGGCGCGAACGGAAGCGGCAAAACCACATTGCTTAACCTGATGGCCGGAAGGCTCGAGCCTGACTCAGGCACGGTCGAAGCCGGGGTGAACACTAAAATTGCGTACTACGATCAGATGATGAAGGAACTGCCCGGTGAAATGAGGGCAATTGATTATATTAAAGAAACAGCCGTGGTCATAAAGCTTAAAGACGGCGGAACAATCGGACCGGCTGCGTTTCTTGAACGCTTTCTGTTTTCGAAGGATCAGCAGTATACAGAGATAGAAAGAATGTCGGGCGGTGAGAAAAAAAAGCTGTTTCTTCTCAAGCTTCTGCTCGAGAACCCGAATTTCCTGATTCTTGACGAGCCGACAAACGATTTCGATATTCAGACGCTGTCAATCCTTGAAGATTTTCTGAACGATTTTTCAGGCTGCCTGGTTGTGGTATCTCACGACCGGTTCTTTTTAGACAGAACGACTGATTTTATGTTTGTGCTGGACGGAAACGGCGGCGTTTCGGGTTTTGCCGGTGATGTTTCAGATTACTACGCGGCTGCCGACGTTCCGGCAGTTTCTGTGCAGAATGCTGAAAGCGGAAAGGACAGAAAAACCAGAACCAATAAAGATAAGGGGCTTTCATATAACGAAAAAAGAGAGCTCGAGTCGATCGAAGAAAAAATAATGGATCTTGAGTCGGCAAAAGATAAGCTCGAAGCGTTCTTTACATCGTCTTCCTCAGTGGACGAAATAAATTTGAAAAAGAAAGAATATGACAGTATTTTAAAAGAGATTGAAGAAAAATACGAAAGATGGAATGATCTTGAAACCAGGAACAGAGGCTGAAAATGGCTAAAATTAAAAAAATGTGCAAGGCCGCAAAAGACGGAATGAAATTTAACAACCCATACCTGATCGAGCAGGTGACAAATCCGGCTTATATATGCAAAAACTGTCTCAGAACTGCTGCCGATAAAGACCTTCTGTGTAAACCTGAAAAAATAAAGTAGACAGTCTGAATGGAACAACTTAAGCTGTAAGCATACCGGAGCTGATGAATGAAAAAAATATTCTTTGCAATTGCATCAATTTTTACCTGGGCCGAGATATTTCTGCTGTTTGTGATCTACCTTCCGATTCAGGTCACAGTTTTTATATTTACCTTTCCGTTTGACAGGCACCGAAGGATTATACACTACATCGGGGCAGCCCTCGCGCGTTTTGCGCTTTTTATAAGCCCGGTCTTCAGGGTTAAAATTACGGGTAAAGAGAACCTGGATAAATCCGCAGCACACGTGGTTGTGATGAACCATCAGTCTCTGCTGGACATTCTTCTAGCGTTTATTCTGTTTTATCCCTGCAAGATGATCGGCAAAAAGGTTTTGTCGAAGGTCCCGTTTTTAGGCTGGGAGCTAGTAATAGGCGGGCACCTTTTTGTTGACCGGTCGGACAGAACAAGCCAGTTCAACGCAATTAGAAAGATGAACGCGCTGCTTGAATCCGGCGATTCGCTGATTGTCTACCCCGAAGGAACGCGGACAAAGGACGGCGAAATAGCCGAGTTTAAAAAGGGCGCTTTCCGTTCGGCGGCTGCTACCGGTACGGCGGTTCTTCCTGTACTGCTCGACGGCGCATTTCAGGCGCTTCCCAAAAAAGGGATCATCGTCGGCCGGACTTATACGCTTCATATGCATGTGATGAAAGCAATCGAGGTTCCTAAAGACTCCGATACCGCCCAGCTTGCAAAAAAATGTCATACAATAATGAAAGATCAGCTGGCCAGGCAGCGCGCCGGCAGTTAAGCCGAATCAGTGATCAGCGTGTGCTTGCCTGACTGAATTGAAATCACCTTCGAGTTCGATAAAAACATCAACAATATCGGGATCAAAATGGGTGCCGCGGCCTTCAATTATAATACTTTTGGCGGTTTCGTGTGAAAAGGCTTTTTTATAGGGACGTTCCGATGTGAGCGCATCGTAGACATCGGCAACCGCTGTAATTCTGGCCGAAAGCGGAATCGCCTCCTTATGAAGCCCGTCGGGGTAGCCTGAACCGTCCCATTTCTCATGATGAAACCATGCGATTTCTTTTCCGAGGGTCAGGAAAGACTTCATATTGGTCTGCGATTCGATGTTCAGAAGGGCGTCCCCGCCGAATTTTGTATGCAGTTTAATCTGGCTGAATTCCTCTTCGTCAAGTTTACCCTTTTTGAGCAGAATAGCGTCGGGTACGGCGACCTTTCCGATGTCGTGCAGAATGGCGGACTGGTACAGGTCGTTTATGTAGCGCTCGGTTATGTAGTCCCTGTATTTTTCTTTTTGAGACAGTCTGATTGACAGGAGTCTGCAGTATTCCCTGATGCGTTCAAGATGTTTGCCGGTGTCTTCGTCGCGGTATTCCGCCAGTTTGGCAAGACCGAGGATTGTTCCCTGCCTTGAGCGTTCAAACATCTCATTGCTTACTTTCAGCTCGCGGCTCTGCTTCTCGATGGTTTTAAACCACAAGGTCGACCTGTTCAGAATCAGTATTGCCTGAGAAAAGATAAACACAAAAAAACCGAAAGGCATAAAAAGCCCTGTATGGATTATTTCATTCGCGTGCAGCAGGTCGTTTACAAAAGTCAGAAACATTATCATAAATCCCGCCAGCAGGATCAGGCTGTTCTCTCTTTTGCTGACTACGGCTCTTGTTAGAATCAAAACCGCAAAGACTCCTGCAGCGGCTGTGAATAACTGGCCTGCAGAAAGGGTAAGGTTGAAAAAATGAGGAGGAAGTATCGTAACCTGCAGTAAAAATATTGCGCCCGCAGACTGAAAGACGCGGACAAGCGGCAGCGGAACATAATCCTCATAAATAGAGCGCAGGTACATGATGAATACCGGCACCGCCGCGTAGAAGGAGCCGTATTCAAGCTTCAGCAGCAGCGACCAGCTTATTCCGGGGAACATCCTTTCGAACAGGATCTCTCCGGTTGCAAGTGCCCTGAGCGCTATCAGGATGCAGAATATGCTGAAATACAGGGCTGTTGTGTCCTCATGCCTGTAAATGAAGATACCGAGGTGATAAAGCCCCATAATCAATATTGTGCTGATTGCTATGATCTCAATTGCCATCCGCCTCGATTCCGCCCCGTAGATAGATTCCACGCTGCCGAGGTAGATTGTTTCCCAGAGCCCGCCCTTGTTCATTTCGTAGTTGGAAACATGGAAGGTGAGTGTTATTACATTGCGCTCCGGCGTAAAAACGACTGTGTCCTGCTTGAAATACGGTTTGCTCGTTTCAGCATCGGTTCCGGGAACGCCCGAATATTCAGCGAGGCTATTGTCTATGTAAAGATTATAGGCCGTAAAGACATATTTATAATTCAGTGCGAGCGGTGTATCTGTTTCGGGCAGCAGTATTTTAAGCCTGAATGTGGCCCGGCCGTGCTTCGGCAGTACACTGCCCAGATGATTATGGTTTTTCCAGTAAGACGGCAGCGTAATAAGCGATGTGTTTTCCGGCGGCATCGGTTCGCCGGGCGCTATGTAGTCGTTCCAGCAGAATTCCCACTCTCCGAACAGTTTGATTATACCGCCGGTACTGAAGTCCCAGTCCCTCAGATCAAGTATTCCGCCGGAAGCTTCCGGACGTTCACCCGTACTGCTGAATGCTGAAGAGGCCGGTAATAAAAATAAAATGGAAATCAATATCAGGGGTCTTGTACGCATCTACAGTATGATCTTAATGAATGTGACATTAATAATCAACATTATTCAGGAGGCGATTTGACCGGAAAATATATAATAAGCATATTTTATAAAATTCTAATTTATACGGCAGTGCAAAATATATTATAATACCGTCAAAATACATCAGGAAGGTTTAAATTGAAGAAAGCAGGTATAATCGTGTACGCAGTTCCTTCGGTAATTGCTTTAATTATTGCTCTTATTATGAACACTCAGCTGATCTCTGTTGCCTTGTCGGCTGCGATAGTGTTGTATTCAATATTGTTTTTTATAGTATCCAACCGCAAAAATGCCAAAAAAGTTACCGGTTACGACAGTTTAATTGTCTCAAGGCTCTGCCAGCGGTGCGAGAATGACGAAAGCAGGCCTAAACACCAGATACTTCAGGAGCATATGCAGGACTGTCAGCTCTCACGCGACAGCACAAAAAAGATTATCAGGGAAAACAAGGACAATTCGATTGATTTTGCCCAGAAAATGAAGGATTCCGTTTATCTTGTCACCTCGATCAACGGAAGTGTCAGGTCGATTGACGAAAAACTGCACAGGCTGAACAACAACCTGCTTGATTCCTCATCCGCTATTGAAGAGATTTCTCAGACCATTGTTGAATTCAGCGGCAAGATCGACAGTCAGTCAAGTTCGGTAGTGCAGACCTCGGCGGCAGTCGAGCAGATGGATGCTTCAATCAAAAATGTCCGCGATATTACAGACAGAAAGAAAGTTTCGTCCCTGGCGCTGCAGAAGCAGACCCAGAATAACCAGCAGCAGATGGAAGACATGAATGTGCTGATCGAGAACGTCAATGCGAGCGTTGACTCGATTCAGAATATAATTTCGGTCATAAACAATATTGCCAGTCAGACCAACCTACTGTCGATGAACGCGGCTATCGAAGCAGCCCATGCCGGAGACGCGGGCCGGGGTTTCGCGGTGGTTGCAGAAGAAATCAGAAAACTTGCAGAATCAACCTCGACCAATTCAACTCTGATTGCCAATACATTAAAGGCCGTTATTGACGACGTCGGCGAAGTTAAGAACGCCGGCAAGGTCGCGCTTCAGTCGTATGACGAGATTATCCGCGAAACGAAGGGGATGGTGGAAGCCTTTGACGAGATTCTCGGGGCGACATCGGAACTGAATATCGGTAGCCACGAAATTGTCGACGCCACACAGATGCTGAATGATATTACATCGCAAATCAGGGACGGTTCGAAAGAAATTGCCATCAGCGCCGGCAGCATAAGAGACTCTATCGAAAACATTGTCGACGCGAGCGGCGAGAGCAACCGGCAGATAGAGATCATTTCGCAGGTGTCGCAAGATATAAACATGATGTTCCTGTCGATTTCGCACGCCGTCATCAACTATGAGGATTATCTTGGTAAAATCCAGGGCTTTCAGAATTTCGAATTCGACGGAGGCTCGGCCGATTTTCCGGTGGTCAAGATCATCCTGCAGCACCTTCTTTGGGTAATCAGGGTTAGAGGGGTTCTTGACAACAAGCTTGATCTGAATTCCGATGCACTCGTCGATCATCACTCATGCGACCTTGGTATATGGATTGAGAAATCTGCCGATGACAGGATAAAGAGACTCCCGGGCTTCAGCAAAATGACCAGAAGTCATGAAGAGCTTCATGTCAAGGTTAATGAACTAAT
>QKCC01000090.1 GCA_003245835.1 Spirochaetales bacterium
AATGTTAATGATGCAGATGTTACTTTAAAATCAGATGAACTGATATCATTCAGATTAAATGTTATAAAACCTATAGCCTGAAGAATGCTGGCCATATCTTCAGATACCACGATAGGATCTGACTGAGTACCGGAAGGATTGAAAATACTTCCTGATTCAGATGCGGACAGGGTGACTGTATCAGTTACAATCAAGGAAGTACTCACCGGTCCAACGAAGTAATAATTCACCGAATTATAAAGCGCCCCGTCTGTTGCCTCATAGTACAGCTGCTCATCTGAACTTAGATCGGTCCACTTTGGACCATATGAAAAAATCGAATAATAGACACGGTAGCCTCTCGGGTAACCATCGGCCTCAACACTGCCGTCGTCAGCAGAAATGCTGCCCTGCACCAGCGTTACGATGTCTCCGTCAAAAACCGAAGCCGGAGCGGAACCTGCTTTTCTTACCAGAACATAGCCCTCCAGACTACCGTCACCGCCGTCACCGTCAGCCCATGCAAGCTGCACAATCCGGTTCGACGGATTATCCTCATTCAGCGTTGCAGTAAAATCAACTGCAGCGGGTATCGGGTTTTCCGTATCGTTTGGATTCAGCCTTGCTTTTATGGGAGCATACATCACATGCTGCAAACAAAAGTATTACAAAAACCGCCGGTATAATATAAAATATCTCTTTTCTTTTTCCCATTATATACTCCTCATTTGAGTTTTAATTCAACTTCAACGCCGAATCCGGTCAGCGAAGGCCTGACTGATATATTTTCAGCCGACATTGAATCGGCCGCACCTGAATCGAAAGGTATAAGCATAGCCGCGGCGACTGCTGCTGCGCCTGCGCCCCATAATCCGAATGACGTATACGACAAAATCTCGTAATTATTCTGGTATGCCTGGTAGACCTCAAAAAGGTCTGCGGCTGAAGATCCGCCGGCAGACATGTAATCAGCATATGCGTCTTCAGCATTGAATCTTGTATTCATTGCGGCCGAAGCGGTGAAGTTGCCGCCGGCAAGAAACAGGTAGCCTGCAGTCAGAATTATCTTTTCAACAAGGCTTGAGGCTGCGGCGGTTTTCTCACCGGGAATCAATGCTGAACCTATTGAAAGCAAACCGCCCAATCCCCACAATCCTATTCCGGTATACTGACACGCCTGATAATTATTGAATTCGTCTTCGTAGATATACCACAGCTCTTCAGACGTAGCACTGCCTGCGCTTATATAATCGTCGTAGGCTTTAATGCTGTTAAATGCAAAGTTTGTCGAAATAACTGAAAATACATTTCCGGCGGCAAAGGCCATTGCAGCTATTCCGTAAGACAGCCTGCCACCGAACGACATATATGAATCACCTATGTAAAAACCGCCCGGAGACAGCGCGCCGCCGAGTCCGGAAGTAATATATCCTATTGTAGAATTACGTTCGTAATCATAAAAATACTGCTGATAGCTTTGTCCGCCGTCTCCTGCATAAAGAAGCCATGAGTTATCGGCTGCTGACATGTAATCAGAATATGCGGCTTCGGCATCCAGCCGGTTCACAAAACTGATGCTCCTGAAGATTCCGGAAGCGGTATACCCGGCTGCTCCTGCCGCGGAAACGAAAAACGCAGGCAGATTGAATCCATTTTCTTTTTCATCAATTTCTTTTTTTTCAGGCAGTCCGGTTTCAGGTTTTGCAGCAGGTTCCGCTTCATCAGCCGAATTATCTGCAGGTTTTTCGGTATCATCTGTTTTTACATCGGCGGCTGTCTGTACGGGAGTTTCTTTTATATTTCCGTTTTCAGCTGCAGTTACAGTCGTATCAGCCGCAGCAGCAGTCACGTCAGCTTTTTCCGCACCTGACAGCGTTGCTGCTATTTCTTCAAGTCCGTCAATAAGATCATCGAGATTACCGAATTTACCGTTCGCAGTTCCGACTGTCCGCGAGGTTTCTGTCTGAAGCATCTTGGCAGATAATAGATATCTGCTTCCGACCTTCGACAGGTTGCCTGTTACAATCAGTTCCGCCGAGAGCAGCTTTCCTATTTCCAGCGCACAGCTGTCATCGGTACATCCTGAATTTGAAAATTCCATCTCTTTCAGAATTGTCTGCCGCTGACTCACATCAATAACGATGTATTTGTCGGTATTAAACAGTTCAGCAGAAAGAAATTCGACAATCGCACCCATTTCAGTTTTAGATACAGCTTCAGTCTGAAAATCAAGAACTGCCAGAGTCTCTTTATCCTGGGCGAACAGCGGGGTCAGCAGAGCGGATGTAAAAATCAGGATGCAGAAGTAAAGTTTCCGTTTAATCATCTAAAACTCCATTACTTCGGTTTTAAACTTTCTTGAATAATTATAACCGTTTTTATATAAAGTTTCATTATTAATTCTTTACATTATAGATGCTTTTAGTTAGCATGCTAAATAATATGACCAAATACAGCGATTCATTCAAAATCAGAAATTATCACACCGGGCCTAACGGACTTGCCACAATTCCGAGTCTTTTCCATTTTATGTACGAAGCGGCAGGCGATCATTGTATTGAAGAAAATATCACCGTCCAGGACCTCCAGGAAATCGGTCTGACATGGATGCTTTCACGAATTCATGCCGTTTTTACGAAGATACCTTCGTTCGGTGATACTGCAACAGTTACGACATGGCCGACAGGGGCAATAGGACTCTATTCATGCCGTGATTTTCTTGTTAGTGATCAGAATGGAAATGAATTAATAAAGGCGACCAGTGCCTGGCTCACCATTAATCTTGAAAAAAGACGCATTGTAAGACTTCCGCAGAAAATCCTCGACATTCATCCGGACCCGGATTCCGCAGAAAGAATCATCGAAGACAATTTCAAAGATAAAATAGAAGATCCGGCAAGCGGAAAAGTGGTTAGCGGTTTCAGGGCTGACTACTCCACTCTGGACATAAACACCCATGTTACATCTTCCGTTTACATCAGATGGCTTCTTGATGCCCTTCCATTTGATTTTCATTTAAATAAAAAAATAGTTCGTTTTGAAATTATTCATAAAGCCGAAATACTCCCCGGCGGTGATGCCGAAGCTGAATATATTATTAACGGAAACGAGGTAATTCACTGTATTCGGCCTGAGGGCGGCGGACCGTCAAACTGTGTTGCCAGATCCTTATGGTCAGACTGATATTTCTGCATTAAAAAGACCTCGGCGGGCATAAAATTCCTTAACACGGCCCTTGCACATGTTTAGGCAAACATTTTGCGTAATTTTATGTTGCTAATTCATACAAAAGCATTTATACTTATTTTTCCATGATCGGAAAAAGCAGAACTTATACAATTCTGATTATCGCTATGATCGCATGGGGGTCTGTTTACCCCGCTTCTAAATACCTTATGGCTGAGATTTCACCCTTTTTTGCAGCTTTTCTTCGATACGGTATAGGAATTATTGCTCTGACCCCGTTTTTTCTGGTTGAAATTCAAAAGAACAACAATCATCCGGATTCAAAATCCATTCTTGTATTCCTTATTGCAGGAATCTGCGGAGTTGCCGTATTTGCATATTTTCTATTTACCGGCGTTTCACTTTCTACAGCATCAAACGGTTCAGTTATAATCAACACTCAGCCGGTTTTTACAGCTATTCTGGCGCCCCTGCTTGTCAGGGAGCATATCGGTAAAATTCAGATTGCAGGTATAATCACGGGTTTTGCAGGTATGTTTCTTGTAGTGACCGGCGGCGACATTCACTCCCTTCTTGCCGGAAATAATATCATAAAGGGAAACGTGCTTCTGCTCGCAGGGGCTGTTTCAATGAGCCTGTACGGAATTATCCTCAAAAAACCGATTATCAGATACGGCAGCATAATCCCGACATGGTACAGCATGATGTTCGGTACGATACTTCTGACAGTATTCAATATAGCAACAGGCAGTTTTTCGGGTTTTTCCGTCGAAAACTTTTCCATGTTCGATATTACTCTCGTAATCTACCTCGGTACTGTAGGCACAGCCTTCGCGTACCTTCTATTTAATTTATCGCTTAAAAGTGTTGATGTTATAATTGCTACTGCTTTTAAGTTTCTAATTCCCGTTTCAGGGATACTTTTATCAGTTCTTTTCATCGGAGAGCGGCCTGGTATTTCAGTTTACGCAGGCGTTATTATAGTAATTTTTTCTGTTTTTCTGATTCAGCGCAAAGAAGTTTTCTTTCGCAGCGGAAAATGAAAAACGTATACATAATTTTAGGAGGGTATTAATGTCCGATAATGCAAAAAAAGACTATTTATGCGAAGCTGTTCCTCCATTTAACATTGCCACAGCGATGGAAGAAGCTTCACGATGTCTGCTATGTCTCGACGCGCCATGCAGCGAGGACTGTCCGGCAGGTACAAATCCAGGGGATTTTATCAGGGCAATCAGATTCAGGAACTTCAAGGGAGCAGCAGAAATCATCAGAACGAACAATGTACTCGGCGGCATATGCGCCCGGGTATGTCCCTACGAAGTTCTATGTGAAAAAGGTTGTTCAAGATCCGGAATAGACAAACCTATTCAGATTGGCAGGCTTCAGAGGTTCGCAACCGATTATGAAAAGGCCACAGGTTTCAAATCTCTTTCGAAGGCGGAAATAACGAAAGATAAGGTTGCCATGATCGGCTCAGGTCCTTCATCGCTTACATGTGCTGCCGAACTTGCCCAGAAAGGTTACGCAGTCACAATTTTTGAAGAAAAAGCCGTCCCGGGCGGAGTTCTTTCTTACGGTGTAGTTCCTGCAAGGCTGCCCCAGTACGTTGTAGACGAAGAGGTTGAATTAGTTAAAAGCCTCGGTGTAAAAATCGTCTGCAATACCAAAGTCGGTAAAGACAAATCCATAGATGATTTGAAAGCCGACGGGTTCAAGGCATTCTTTATCGGCGCAGGTATCCAGTCGCCAAAAATGCTTGAAGTACCGGGCCTTGATCTTGACGGTGTAACTACCGCGGTTGATTATCTCGGTTCTGCAAAACCATCCGGCGGAAATATCGATCCCGGCAAAAAGGTTGTTGTTATCGGAGGCGGCGATGTTGCTATGGACTGTGCTACAACAGCAAGACTGCTTGGAGCAGAAAAAACAATGATTCTGTACCGCAGAACCAGAGAAGAAGCTCCCGCCCACAAAACCGAGATGACCTACGTTGAATCACTTGGCGTACATTTTCATTACGGTTTTACCCCGGTAGAAATTGTCGGAGAAAACGGCAAGGTAAAAGCTATTAAGGGCGAAGGGTTCAGAGACGGTTCTTCAATAACTCTTGAATGTGACAAGGTTGTATTTGCAATTGGTCAGCAGCCGGACAGTTCGGTAAAAGCAATCGCAGACATTGATTTTGGTCCGCGAAATAACATTATTGCCGACGAAGACAAGGACTGCAGAACCAGCATTCCGTATATCTTTGCGGGCGGCGATATAGTGAACGGCGGCATGACTGTTGTCAAAGCTGTCGCGGTAGGCAAAACCGCTGCTGCGAGCATTGATGCGTATCTTAACGGGGAGGCAAAATAATGAATAAAAGAGTACGTGCAGATTTATCGATAGACTTCCTTGGATTTAAATGCGAAAACCCGTTCTTTCTTTCATCGTCACCTGTCGCTGCGACCTACGAGATGTGTTCTAAATTTCTTGAAGCCGGCGGCGGCGGCGTAGTTTTCAAAACAATAGGCACCTATATTCCTGACGAATGCTCTCCGCGTTTTGACCACGTCCGAAAGGAAGGTGAAGCTTTCGTTGGATTCAAAAATATGGAGCAGATTTCTGATCATCCGTATGAAGAGAACCTGGAATTCCTTAGGAAACTAAAAAAAGACTACCCGGAAAAATGTCTGATTGTTTCCATAATGGGAATGAACGAGGACGACTGGGAAAGACTGGCGCGTGATGTAACAGAAGCCGGTGCAGATATCATTGAATGCAACTTCTCCTGTCCGCAGATGACCCAGGAAAACATGGGCTCGGATGTTGGTGCAAGTGTGGACCTGATCGACAGCTTTACAAAAGCAACCCTCAGAGGAACAAATCTTCCGATCATGCTGAAGATGACTCCCAATATTGAAAAAATGGAAGTTCCCGCCCGTGCAGCAATTGAAGCCGGCGGACATGCTATAGCCGCGATTAATACCATTAAATCAATCACCGGCCTGGACCTGGACAATTTTACCGGATTACCGGTAGTCAACGGAAAATCCTCTATCTCAGGGTATTCCGGCAAAGCGGCTAAACCCATAGCCCTGAGATTTGTCGCCAATATGAAACAGGATCCGGTATTAAAGGATATACCAATCAGCGGTATAGGCGGAATCGAAACATGGGAAGATTGTGCGGAATTCCTTCTTCTGGGATGTACCAATCTGCAGTTCACTACCTCAATAATGCAGTACGGATACAGAATTGTCGAAGATATGATCAGCGGTCTTTCCATATGGATGGAAGAAAAAGGCTTCAAAAAGATTGACGATTTTGTCGGTCTTGCACTGAAAAACATCGTACCGGCTGAAGAGCTTGAGCGTGATTTTAAAGTTTACCCGCAGATTGATTATGACAAGTGCGTCAGCTGCGGAAGGTGTTACGTTTCATGTTTCGACGGTGCACATCAGGCAATCACATGGGATGCAGACGAGCGGAAAGTTGCAATCGATGAAGATAAATGCGTCGGCTGTCAGCTGTGTCTTCATGTCTGCCCCGTTGCAGGCTGTATAACTCCGGGTAAAGTAGTATTCAAACCCGAGGATCAGTTAGGCAAAGGCAGCGAAGCAAAATATATTGACGGCGGCCCGAACAAAAGGGAAATAATCGTCGGTCGATATGACCAGTAAAACTGCTGTTCGTAAAGAGTTTTTTTCAGGAGCTGCCGTTCGGCAGCTCCATTTTTTTTATCATCATCTTTAGTATTAATAAAAAAAGGCTGTCAGCCAAACAGCCGACAGCCTTTATGATAAGCCCTTAAAAAGCTATTACTTTTTGCGGGCGGTATGCCTACAGCAGATTTCCATCCACCCAGGTAGCTACCTTATCAAGTATCTCAAATGCTTCCTTAAGCTCCTGCTCGGTTATAATAAGCGGAGGAGAAACAGAAATCATATTCTCATGTGAATAAGTTGTAAAACCATATTCCCTGAGTTTGCCGATAATCTGCTTCATAATGCCCTTGGGATCCTTTGCATACGGAACAATCGGTCCGCCGTTTTTATCAACAAACTCGACCATACCGAAAAGACCGATATTTCTGCAGGGGCCTACGCTGGGATGGTTTTTCATCAGCTTATCCATCTCAGCTCTGAGAACCTTGCCCATTTCCTTAGAATGATTAATAAGATTCTCTTCTTTGTAAACATCGATAGTTGCAATACCGGCCGCACATCCAATAAGGTGTGCACTGTAGGTCAGTCCGCAGAAAAGAACATTCTCTTCAAAATGCTCTGCAATTGCCTTGGACACAATTACACCGCCGATCGGAGAATATCCGCATGTAATTCCCTTTGCAAAGGTAATCATGTCCGGCTTGATGTCCCAGTTCATGAAAGCGAACCACTCACCTGTTCGTCCCCAGCCTGCCATTACTTCATCACAAACCATCATGATTCCGTACTTGTCACAGATTGCTCTTACGCCCTCAAGATAACCCTTGGGAGGAATAAGACATCCGTTTGAGCCGACAACTGTTTCAAGGAAAATAGCAGCCACGTCATCCTGGCCTTCCCAGATGATCTGTTCTTCAAGCTTTGCAAGACAGTACTGTGCATACTGTTCTTCGCTTTCGAACTTTATAACAGGTTCTCTCTCGATATACGGATTGAAGAATTTAATAAAACCTGCAATTCCGGGTTCGGAAGGAAATCGTCTCGGTTCACCGGTAAGATTTGCCGCACCGTAGGTTGCACCATGATAGGATCTGTATCCGCTGAAAATCTTGTTCTTACCGGTAACCATTCTTGCCATTTTAATGGCATTTTCGTTGGCTTCAGCACCCGCATTTGTGAAGAATATTTTCCCCATGAAGGGTACAATCTCTTCTATAACTTTCCTCGCCAGTTCAGATCTTACGTCCACCGCATAAGCAGGTCCCATGAAGGGCATTTTACCAGCCTGATCCTGTATGGCTTTAATAATTTTCTTGTTGCCGTGTCCCACATTCATGTTAACAAGCTGCGCGGACATATCGTAATATTTTTTACCGTCGGCATCCCAGAAATAGATTCCCTCAGCCCTGTCAACAACTATCGGGTTAAAGGTTTTCTGCGCACTCCATGAGTGCAGGTTATACTTCTTGTCAAGAGCTCTTATCTCTTCACCGGCCATGATATCATCTCCTTGTAAAAATATATCAAAGCGGCGGGATCTTTATCCCGCCGTGGTTTTAAGGCTTTATTTGTCTTCTATTAATTCTCGTGCATTATTTTACCGAAAAGCTCTTCATCACTCGGCATGGTGTTTTCAATTTCAAAAGAAACCCATGTGTAGTTCAGGAAGTTCTTCCAGGTAATATTTTCAGACGCAATGTTTCCGCCCCATGTTCCGCATCCAAGGGTCATTGACATCGGCATTCCGTTTGTCCATGCACCCGAGTTTGCCAGACACTGCGGCTGGTTTACCATTATTCTTGCAACCTTTACACGTCTTCCGAGTTCCTTAACCTTTCGCTCATCCTGGGTATGAATACCGCATGAGTGTCCGG
>QKCC01000180.1 GCA_003245835.1 Spirochaetales bacterium
GCAAGCGGCAAGATGCCCTGCCTCGATCTCGGGCATTTTCATCCTACAGAGCTGATAGCCGACAAGATTTCTTCGACGCTGCTGTTCAATGATGAGATTCTGCTTCACGTGAGCCGCCCTATGCGCTGGGACAGTGATCACGTCGTTATTCTGAATGACGACATACGCTATCTTACAGAAGAGCTGATCCGCTCCGGCAGAATTGATGATATTCACATCGGGCTAGACTTCTTTGACGGAACACTGAATAGAATAGGCGCGTGGACCACCGGTGCAAGGGCTACTCAGAAGGGCCTGCTATTTGCGCTGCTCGAACCGACGGCCCGGTTGAAGGAACTTGAAGAAGCAGGCAATTACTATGGAAGAATTGCGCTTCTCGAGCGCCTTAAAACAATGCCGGCCGGCGCCGTCTGGGATTACTACTGTACAAGGGAAGGAGTTCCGACAGAAGCCGGGATCTTTGATGTAGTGCAGACTTACGAAAAAGATATATTAACCAAAAGGGCGTAATTAAACATCCTTGTTTAATTACGCCTGAAGTTTGACAAGCTGCGCTCGCAAACTTCATTCTGTTGAACCGGCCGTCGCGGCCGGAATTTTATTCAGGAGATATTATGAAAGCAGATTTAACTGATCTAATAGAGGTTTCAAGAAAATACGGCAGCGATCCGGACTGGGTACTGGTCGGAGGCGGCAACACCTCGATGAAGCATGAGGGAGCCATGTTCGTGAAGGCTTCGGGTTTTGAACTTTCCACTATCAGTGCCGAGGGATTTGTCGAGATGCGGCTAGATGCTCTGAAGTCCATCTGGGACAAAAAATATTCGGCTGATGAAGACAAACGCGAGGCCGAAGTTCTTGAAGATATGATGGCCTCAAGAGCTGAAGGGCAGAGTTCAAGACCCAGCGTTGAGGCCCTTCTTCATTCGCTTGTTAAGGGAAGGCTTGTTGTTCATACGCATCCTTCGCTGATTAACGGTCTTACCTGCGGCCGCGAGGGCGAAAAAATCCTCGGCGATATTTTCGGTGATTCAGCCCTCTGGGTACCGCTGACAAAACCGGGATACATTCTTGCCAACGAGATTAAAACACGGATAGATGCGGCTGCAGCAGCCGGAAAACCTTACCCCGAAATGATTTTTATGCAGAACCACGGGCTGTTCGTAGCGGGTGATACGCCTGCCGATATCGAACGCATCCAGAATAAGGCTGTTTCTGCTCTTGAATCGCGTCTGAAGCGTAAACCGGCCGCGACTGTCGGGGCGGTTGACCCTGAGCTTCTGTCTGATTTTACAGCCGCGGCTGAAAAGGCCTGGGGCAGGAAGCTCGAGGCGCGTGCGGCTGTGAACGATGATATTCTGGCCTTTTCCGAGGATGATTCCGCTTTCGAACCGATCAGGCTGCCCTTTAATCCCGACCAGATAGTTTATTCCGGACCGGGCCCTCTCAGAATTGATGATCTGAACGGACTCGCACAGGCTGTTAAAGCTTATACGGAATTCTGGAAGCGTGAGCCCCAGGCTGTTCTTTTAAGGGGTAAAGGCGTCTTCACAATCGGCGATACACCCAAAAAAGCGGATTCAGCACTGTCGCTTATGATTGATACTGTTAAAATCGCCGTTTACAGCGAGTCTTTCGGCGGGGCGCTGCCGATGTCGGACGAGCTTATAGTATTCATCAGGGACTGGGAGGTCGAACAGTACCGCGCAAAAATGAGTAAATAAAAATCTCATTAACATATGGTATGCCGCTGCAGAGGTTTTCTTCAAGGCGGATTACCGCAGTTCGAAGGCGTCTTTAGAAGACGCCGGAAAACTTTTCCTGTAATCGATCTATTGTGATACTATGATATCAATATGAAAATCCGATACAAACTGGCATTTTTGATGTTTATTTACATTGCCGGAATCTCGTTTTTTGCCGTTATATCGGTTTACAGCTGGAACAGAAATGCCCGGCTCCAGCAGTCGATAAATCTCGGCGTTCAGCTTCAGAAAGATTCGCGTGAGGTAAAGAGCCTCATGAAAGATATTGTGTTCGACCTGTTCACACCCAAAATGTACGGGCAGGTCCGTTCGCTTACATATTCCCCGCGTTCAGCCGTGACGATTACGGAATGGAAAGAAGCGGTCCTCGAGTATAACAAAACATTCACGGATTTTATGACCAGCTCAAATTTTGTACATTCAAGGGATGAACACCTTCGAGACCAGTATTTTACTGCACTGATGATGAACGACAAGGCCATGACGATGCTGTCCGAGATGGAGGCTACCCTGAAGTACCTCAGAGAGCAGTACCGCACGGTTGATAATCTGTACAACACCATGCAGAAGGATGATTCCATCACTCCCTTTTTTCAGCAGGTACAGGAGACCTCGTACTATTTTACCAACAGCTTTGAAAGCTTCATGAACTATTTTATAAAATCCCTTAACGAGGAAGGTGATGAACTGCGCAGGCAGATAGTCGTTTTCTTTGTGATTTCCGCCTGCGCCGTGCTGATGCTTTCGATACTTTTAACTATTTACCTTGCAAGGGACCTCAGTAAAAAACTGGTGAAAGTCGAGAATACATTCAGACAGGTGTCGCACGGCAACTTCTCGGTCAAGCTGGATATTGCCTCCCATGATGAATTCGGGGAATTCGCAACAATATTTACATCGCTTGTGAAGGACCTGAAAGAGAATGTCGACAGTATTCTGAACCTTACCCGCGATATAGGCTCATCGATCACCGAGGAGTCGGATCTAAACAGACTTTTTCAGCTTGTAGTTCAGGCGGTAGTTCAGGACACTGCGGCTGATACTTCGATAATTCTGAGGAAAGAAAATGACGGTTCTGTAATTCTCGCGGCTGAAAGCGGTATTATTCCGCATGAAGGTGAACTCGAGATCGTAACCGGATGTTTTCGGAACCGTATAATAAGAAAAAATTCGATTCTTATTTATGATGCCGGAAATAAGTCTTCATCAATTCCTGAACTTGACGGGCTGAAGTCCGTTTCTTCAATGCTTGCTGTTCCGTTGGTCGTTGAAGGACGGGTTTTCGGAATAATGATCGCCCTCAAGATTGGTCAGGGAGAGCTCTTTTCGGATCTGGGTATTACCAGGTTTCAGACCTTTGCTGAATATGCCTCGCTTTCGATCGATAATCATCTGAAGTACAATGAACTGATCGAGAAACGTGAAGCCCAGTACCAGGCCCTGAGCTCTCAGGTCCAGCCGCATTTTATTTACAATGTCATGAGCGGAATTCTCGGACTCAACAGCAAGGGCGATTCTGACGGAATTAAAAAGACGGTCGAAGCATTGAAAGGCATGCTGCGGTATATTCAGTCCAGGAACAACTGGACTTCTGTTGAAGAAGAATCTGCCTTCATCCGGCAGTACCTGATGCTGCAGAAGATAAGGTTCGGCGGCAGGCTCGAATTTGAACTGACTATTGATGACGGCATCCGGAATTTTCAGATCCCAAGACTGCTTCTGCAGCCGCTCGTTGAGAATTCGGTAATCCACGGGATCGAACCGCTCGAAGAGGGCGGCAAAATAACAGTGAAAGTTTCAGAAACCCGGCGCATGGGAGAAAAGGGCGCCGATATTATTATTTCGGATAACGGCCGGGGATTTGAAATATCGGAGCTCGATAAAAAGTCAAATGTGGGCCTGATGAATGTCAGGCAGCGCATTCAGATAGCTTTTCCGGACAGCAGCTTTAAAATTGACAGCAGGCCGGGCGAAGGGACCAGCGTGGAGCTGAAGATATGAAGATTCTGATTGCCGATGATGAAGAGCTTGTAAGGGTCGGCCTTCGTGAAATCCTCAGAAACCTTGCCCAGGGAGACGAACTGTACGAGGCGGTAAACGGTCGAATCCTGATTGACAAAGTAAATGAACTCAAGCCCGATATCTGTTTTGTCGATATCAGAATGCCTGGAGTGGACGGCCTGGAGGCAATAGCGGAACTCGCAGGCGCGTTTCCGGATATAAGCTGGATAATTCTGAGCGGTTACTCCGAGTTTGAATATGCCCGAAGGGCGCTGGCTCTGGGGGTATTGGAGTATCTGCTCAAACCGGCATCGGAGGCAGAGGTTGAGGCTGCCCTAATAAAGGCTGCAGAAAAGCGTCTTGATGCCGGCCGGTTCAAGCGTGAAAAGTTTGAATACAGGGTCGGCGGTGTTTTGAACAATTCATCGTCACCTGATTTCGACGAGTTTCTGCAGAGTTTCCGGAGTTATGCGGCACTTGTATTCATTCCTGAAGTCATGGACGAAACCGTATCCGTTGAGAATCAGCGCCGCCTTGTAGGAAAATTAAGGAAATGGCTGGATCTTAACCCTCCCCACGGTTATGCGGGTGTTTTTATTGTGCTCGATGGATTTCCCGCTATTGTTGCCGCGGGTGATGACCCTGTTCCGCTGCTGAAAGAACTCGACGCCCAGGTTCCTGATGATCTAAGGGCAACCGGCAGTGCAATCTTCACCCCGTCTCTACCGGGGCTTCCCGAACTGATGCAGTACCTTGAGACTTCCGGCGATATTAATGAATCTGTCGAGCTTTCGATGCAGGTTGAAGGTTCAGAAAAATCAGCAAGGATTGTCCAGCGAGCCGAGAACCTTGTACGCGAGAAGTACACAAGCCCGGTCGGGGTGGCGCAGATCGCCGAGGAATTGAACATAACTCCCAATTACCTGAGTTCTCTTTTTAAAAAATATAAACAGGTTTCTTTTACACGCTATATAACGGATAAAAGGCTTGATGAAGCTCTAAGCCTGCTGAAGACTCCCGGAATTACGGTAAAGGAAGCGGCGTCGGGGCTCGGCTACATGTCCAGCCGGCATTTTACCCGCCTTTTCAGGGAGAAGTACGGGATCACCCCCAGCGAATACGCTGGTAAGAATCAGTAACTGTAGAAAATGATCCCTTTTTGTAGAATAGCGTCCTAACACCTTTTCGATATACAGGTTTAAAATTATTTAAATTAATTCAAACACATAAAAAAGGAGAGTTTTATGGTAAAACGGTTAGGTATTGTTCTGCTCTGTTTACTGATCCTGTCGACAGCTGTTTTTGTTTCCTGTTCAAAGGACAAAGGAACTGAGACAGCAGCAAAAACAGAAACCAAAGCAGCGGCGGGTGAAGAGCCCCTGAAACTGGTTCTGCTTGTAAAGAGTTTAGGAAACGGATTTTTCGAAGCATGCGCAGACGGCGGAAAAGAAGCTGCCAAGGAACTCGGCAATGTAGAATCCATCTATATGGGCCCCAGTTCTTCTACTGCTGAAGGCCAGATTGAAATTATAGAAACCCTGATTGCCCAGAAAGTTGACGGTATTGCGATTTCTGCCAATGACAGGGACGCTTTGATTCCGGTAACAAAGAAGGCAATGAAGGCTGGTATACAGGTTATTTCATTCGACTCGGGAATATCTTCGGGCGGAAGAACCATAGATCTCGTACCCTCCGAATCAGAACTGATCGGCCGCCAGCAGGTCCAGCTTATTGCCGAGCTCTGTAACTACAAGGGCAAAGTAGGTATCGTTTCAGCCACATCGCAGGCAACCAACCAGAACCTGTGGATTGAATGGATGTACAAGGAAATCGAAAAACCCGAATATAAAAACATGTCAATTGTTGAAGTTGTATACGGCGACGATGCTGCCGACAAGAGCTACCGGGAGGCTGTGGGTCTTATGCAGAAATACCCTGATCTTGCAGGTATAATTTCTCCGACCACCATCGGTGTTCTGGCTTCAGCAAAAGCAATCGAAGATGAAGGCAAGAAGGGTGTTGTTCAGCTGACCGGTCTCGGACTCCCGTCAGAAATGCAGCACTATATTGAAAACGGTACATGCGGACAGATGGCTCTGTGGAACCCGATTGATCTTGGATATACATCAACATATATTCTCGAAGCGCTCTGCACCGGAAAGACTGCAGGCAAACCCGGCGATGTTATCAAAGCCGGAAGAATGGGCGATATCACAGTAGGCGAAGACGGACTTACTATAATGGGTGCCCCTTTCGTATTCAACAAGGATAATATTGCCAAGTTTGCGGCAATGTTCTAGAGTTTTATAATTCAAATCATAAGCAGGTTCCGCGGCTCAAACCATGGAATCTGCTTATTTTTTAATCCCGGGGATTTTTATAAATCGCAGGATTTGTAAAAAACTCCGGAAGAAAAACAGTCTGCTGTTTTTCTTTATTCACAATAAGGCAGATAAGCCCTGAATCCCTGATTTAAGGTTTATCATCAAGGAGTTCAAGTTGAGCGATACGGTACTTAAGCTGGAAAACATTACAAAGTTTTTTCCGGGAATTAAGGCACTTGACGGGGTGCATCTCAACATTCGGCCCGGCGAGGTTCACGCGCTTATCGGTGAGAATGGTGCCGGAAAATCAACCCTGGTTAAAATTCTCACCGGCGTTCATCTTCCGACCTCCGGAAGGGTTATTTACAAGGGACAGGACGTCAGTTTTAAAACCGCGATTGAAGCGCAGGATGCCGGAATAACGGCAATTCATCAGGAAGCTTCGATGTTTCCTGAACTCAGCGTTACGGAAAATATTTATATGGGGCACCACCTTAAAGGCGGAAAGTTTGGAGCGCTCAGCTGGAGACAGATGCGGAAAAAGACCGCGGCGCTGCTTGAGAGGATGGAGCTTGATATAAATCCCGATACTCTGGTTAAGAACCTCGGAGTCGCCCAGCGGCATATGGTCGAAATAGCCAAAGCGCTGTCGATTGATGCTGATGTAGTCATAATGGACGAACCAACCTCCGCTCTTACACTGAGAGAGGTTGAGGATCTTTATAAAATTGTCCGTCAGCTTAAGAAGGCGGGCAAGGCAATAATATTTATCTCGCATAAATTCGACGAAATTTTCGAGATCTGTGATTATTTCACTGTCCTTCGCGACGGTAAATACATCGGAGAAGGCCTTGTGGCCGAACATAGCATCGACGACATGGTTACAATGATGGTAGGCCGAAGCCTTGACCAGATGTACCCCAAGAGTGAAGCCGGTATCGGGGATGAAATCCTTAATGTGGACAACCTGTCGAGCGACGGGGTGTTCAGGAATATATCTTTCAACCTTCACAAGGGTGAGATTCTGGGTTTCTTCGGACTCGTCGGGGCCGGACGCACAGAGGTCATGAGGGCCATATTCGGAATTGATAAAATCACTTCGGGAAATATCACGCTTCGCGGAAAGAAATACCATCCGCACTCAGCCGGTGATGCAATGAAACAGCAGATCGCCTATGTCCCGGAGGACAGGCAGACACAGGGAGTGATACTCGAGATGAGTATTGCCAGGAATATTACCCTGCCCCAGATTGAGTCTCTCAGCAGGGGAGGAATTATCAATTCAAAGGCCGAAAGGGAAGTCACCGTAGAATACGGAAGTATGATGGAGATTAAAGCCGCGGGCTGGCAGGTCGATGCAGATACACTGTCGGGCGGAAACCAGCAGAAGGTTGTTCTTGCCAAATGGCTTGCAACCAAACCTCAGATTCTGATTCTGGATGAACCGACCAAGGGTATAGATGTCGCCACAAAAGCTGCGGTACACCGTTTTGTCTCGAATCTTGCTGCGGAAGGCCTTGCGGTTATAATGGTTTCATCCGAACTGCCGGAGGTACTCGGAATGTCGGACAGGATTATTGTTATGCATGAAGGTGAAATGACGGCGGAATTCAGCCGTGACGATGCTGATTCCGACAGGATAATTCTTGCAGCAACCGGTCACAGAACCGCAGCGGGGGGCAACCAATAATGAGTCTATCAACAAAAACCATTAAGGAACTGCTCGGTAAACGCGAGGCTACGCTGATACTTCTTATCGTCGTATTGACTGCAGTCGTAACTTCGAGGGCCCCGCATTTCATTCAGCCGGCAAACATAGAGCGGATTGTCAACGATACATCAATTCTGATCATTGTAGCGATCGGCCAGTTCTTCGTAATACTTACCGGGGGAATTGATCTTTCGGTGGGTTCGACAATCGCTTTTTCCGGAATGGCCGCGTCTATGCTTAACCAGTATTATCCCGGCACTCCGGTGGGAATTGTTCTTATAGTGGGAATCGCTATAGGCACGGTACTCGGCGCTATCAACGGGGCCCTGGTGACCTTCGGAAAGGTTCCGCCGATTATAACCACCCTCGGTACAATGAGCATCTACAGGGGATTTACTTTTGTTCTCAGCAAAGGCCAGTGGGTTACCGCCCATGAAATGACCGAATCCTACATGAACCTGCCTCACGGAAACTTCATAGGAATTACCAATCTAATATGGTCGGCGGTGATAGTCGCTGTTCTGACATATTACTTCAGCCGCTATACCCGTTCCGGCCGCGAGATCTACGCAATCGGCGGCAACAAGACTGCCGCAAGGTTTGTCGGTGTAAGCGAGAAGAAGGTAAATATGATTATCTTCACACTCAGCGGGCTGCTGTGCGGACTTGCCGGTGTTATGTGGACCGCACGCTATGCGGCCGCGGTAAATGAAACCGCCACGGGTTTTGAGCTTCAGACAGTCGCGGCCTGTGTTCTGGGCGGGGTTAATATTGCAGGCGGTTCCGGCGGAATCGGCGGAGTCGTTCTCGGCGCACTCTTTCTGGGTATAATCAACAACGCTCTACCGGTTGTAAATATTTCACCCTTCCTCCAGATGTTTATTCAGGGGGTCGTTGTTCTTGCCGCTATGTTCATCAATACGCTGATGGAAAAAAGACAGGAAAAGGCAGCCGTTAAAAGGAGATTCAACTGATGAGCGATAATAAAAAAGGCAGAAACAGCCTGGTAGATACTTCAAGGCTGATTAATGAATCAAACCTGAAAGAAAGACTCGGAAACTTTTTTATTCAGTGGGAAGTCATCCTGGTCCTGATGTTTATTTTTGAGATTATTCTGTTTACCAACCTGAGTCCGTACTTTCTTGATTATTTCAATATGATGAATGCCACCTTCACCTTCATGGAAAAGGCTATTCTGGCCCTTCCTATGATCTTCGTCATTATGTCGGGTGATATCGATATTTCAGTTGCCGCTATAATCGCGCTCTGTTCATTTGCGATGGGTTTCGCTTATCAGGCCGGGGTACAGACTGCCGGGATAGTCCTTATCGGCCTCGGCGCGGGTGTTGCCGCCGGTGCGTTTAACGGGTTTTTCATCACACGTTTCGGAATGCCGGCCATTGCGGTAACACTTGCGTCTTCATCGCTGTTTCGCGGGATCTCACAGGCAGTGCTTGCCGACAAGGCATATACAAAGTACCCGGAATCATTTGCCTATTTCGGACAGGGTTATGTTGGAAACTCGCTTGTTCCGTTTGAACTGCTTCTGTTTGTTGTTCTTGCAGCGATTATGGGCTTTGTACTTCATAAAACAACATACGGCAGAAAGCTCTATGCAATAGGGAATTCGTTATCAGCGGCACGCTTCTCAGGTATCAGGGTAAACCGGATCCGGTTCATCAATTTTGTTCTGAACGGGCTTTTTGCCGGTATTTCGGCAATCCTGCTGACTTCAAGAATCGGCAGTACAAGACCTAACATAGCGACAGGATTTGAACTTGAGGCGATAATGCTTGTCGTATTGGGCGGTGTCTCTATAAACGGGGGAAAGGGTAATATTTTCGGTGTCGTGCTGGCGGTATTCCTGATCGGCTACCTTAAGTTCGGCATGGGCCTGATGATGCTTTCAGCCAAGGTCATGATTATTACTACAGGTCTGCTTCTGATAATTGCAGTACTTCTTCCGGGAATACTTGATGCAATAAAGAGCAGCAGGAAACTTGCCCGCCAGCAGCAGGGTGTTTAAAGGAGACTGTGATGCAGAGACTTGCCTTTAAAATGAAAATCAAGCCCGGTACAGCGGCTGAATATAAAAAGCGTCATGATGAAATCTGGCCGGAGCTGGTGACATTGCTGAAGGGCAGCGGAGTATCTGACTACTCCATTTTTCTGGATGAGGAAACAGATACTCTCTTCGCCGTACAGAAGGTTGAAGGAGAAGGCGGAAGCCAGGATCTTGGAGATAATCCCGTAGTCCGTAAGTGGTGGGCATATATGGAAGACATAATGGAAACCAACGAAGATACTTCGCCGGTCAGCATCCCGCTTAGAGAAGTTTTTTATTTGAAATAGTTTAAGGAGAGAGTTTTGACATCAAGAGAAAGAGTTCTTAAAACATTCGGAAAATTGGAAGGCAGTGCGGACCGACCGCCCTTACAGTTTGACCTTTGCCGTAAGCTGATTGAAGACTTCGGACGGAAGCTTGGACTGACTCCCGATTATTCCCTATCGTACTACGAGGATTTAACATACAGGATTTCAGCCAATGAAATAAGGACAGCTCTCGGCAGTGATGTAGTTGTTGTCGGCGGGACCGTCAGAAAAGATTTTGTTGCTGAAAAAGTCTCGGAAAACGTAAGCAGAAATGAATTCGGCATGGCAATGAAGCCGACCGAACTGTACATGGAAGTTGTTGAATGCCCGCTTTCCGCTGCCGAATCTGACCAGGATATCGAGAATTACAGCTTTCCTGATGCATACGCTCCGGGCAGGTTTGAAAAGGCAGCCCGCGATATTGAAAAATTCAAGGACAGTCATTTCATCATAGGCGATTGTGAACTGAGTATTTTCGAGCTTGCCTGGCACCTTGCCGGAATGGAAAAGTACATGATGTCTTTCGCCCTTGGCGATTCGTGGGTTGTAAAACTGAACGATAAGGTGGAGGAATGGACGCTCGGGCTGGCAACACAGCTGACAAGGCTCGGGGTTGATGCAATCTGGTTCGGAGAGGACCTCGGGACCCAGCTTTCGATGCTGATCTCTCCCGACATGTGGCGCGACCGTTTTAAACCTCGGTACACGCGGATGATTAAGTCTCTGAAACAGCTGAACCCGGAGCTGATGATAATAATGCATTCCGACGGAGCTGTAGCGCCTTTGATAGACGATTTTATCGAGATGGGCATCGAAATTTATAATCCCGTTCAGCCGAATGTGCCGGGCTCGGATCCGGCTGAACTTAAACAGAAATACGGCGGAAGAATTAATTTTTTCGGCGGAATTGACCAGCAGGAACTGCTTCCTTCCGGTGATTACGACAGGCTTAAAGCCGAACTGGAATTCAGAGCCGGTATTCTTGGAAAGGGCGGCGGATACCTGATAGCCCCGGCTCATATAATCCAGGCCGATACGGCACCGGAAACTGTTGAAAGAATGGTGGAGATTATAAAGGCTCTCTGAAGAAGGTTCACAATCTGAAAGGGCTGGTTTGACGGGATTTAACCATTCGTTTCATACCGGCCCCTTAATTGTTTCCTGACAGTTTATCAACAAAAATCAGGCGGCCGGTTTTTCTGAAGTACACGAGCAGAATAAACTGGAGCAGCAGTAAAACCGTGCATATTACTGTAAAAACGGACAGCGTCGCTGACATTCCTGCTTTGTCACTCAGGATTCCCCCGAAAAAGGTTCCTATGATGATGCCGATATTTATTATGCCCTCATGAATAGCCATACTTCGCTCCCTGTTTGTAGTGCCGGTTGCACCGTAAAACTGGCCGATGGTGTATGTAAAGCTGAAGTTAAATCCGTAAAAGGCGAAGAATATCAGCAGGGGTACGGTTGTTGCCGATCTTGCTACCAGGATAAGTGCTGCGATTGTAAAAACCTGATTTAATAGAATCAATTTGGGTCTGAAATGCCAGCCCTTCCATTTTCCCCAGACTATAAAACCCACGGCTGAAAACAGCAGCCTGAACAGCAGGAAGAACCCTATTGTGCCTTCCCTGTAATTCAGGGTTTCGCGCATATAAGCCGGAAAGATAAATATGATGAGTCCTGCCAGTATATAGGTTGATACAACTCCAAGCCGTGCCGGAAACCGGAGTGGAGTCATCTGTGTGGTTCCGATTTCAGGATCCGTATCGGCTGGGGACTCTCCCTCGCTCAAGGCTTTCTCTCTTGCAATGCGGATTTCAGCCCGTCCCTTTTTCATTTCCGGGTAAATACGCGAGAATACAGCCAGAAGCACACCTACTGACAGAAGTATGATTATAGAACATACAAATGGAGAAACAATGTTCTTTTCGGTCAGGAACCCGCTGATAGCCGGTGAAATAATGCCTCCGGTAGACCATGAAAGGTTGTACTGCGACATTGTTTTGCTGAGATTCTTTCCCTCAAGCCCCCAGGATACCCATCCGGAAATTCTCGGCCAGAAGAGGGCCATGAAAAGTCCATAGAGGCTGCCGCATATCAGGGTAAGGCGCCAATACGGAAAAATAAGGTAGATTGATACAAGGACTACCATTCCCAGGGCCGAGAAACCAAGAAAGTACCTCGGATGTGTATTTTTATTGAGAGAAAAAATCAGTACGCCCGCAATATAGCAGAGGGTTTGCCCTGAAGTAATAAAGCCTATCATGGTATGATCTGCGTTAAAACGCTGCTTGACGTAAAAGACAAGTGCAAAGCTGATGATTCCGGTAGCAAGGCTGAACAGAAAGGTGGCAGCCATAAGTATATTCAGGTATGTCGGTCTATTCATAATTATAGTTCAAATTTATACGCATGAGAATTAATTAACAATAGATTACAGGTAAAAATCTTTATAATTTTCAGGATGCTGAGGCCCGTGCCCACGATGATTTCATCGACCATATTGATGCTGCCGAAGGTCTGTATATTCTTTCGCTGTTCCAGCCTGCAGTAATAAAATTACTGTTTGACGGCATTTCACGGCAGTGCACTGCCATAAATCATAAAAACAGAACATGGTTTTTTTAATATACTGCTGGATCATTCAATAAATTGCTGTTATGATAAACAGTTGTTCGGCTTATCGGCCGGACATGTTTGTTTTAAAACAGTTCATATTTAAGAATGCCCGGGTGTATTCTAAAAAATAAATGGAGGCTTAACGTGAAAAAAATTGTAATTTTTTTCCTGATTGCGTTTCTCGCAGTCGCGGTGACGCTGCCCGTTTTTTCAAACGGCGGACAGGAAGGCGGAGTGATCAAAATCGGTGTAGCAGGTGCTCACAGCGGTGACCTCGCTTCTTATGGTATTCCTTCAATCAAAGCAGCTGAATTAGTTGTTGCTGACTGGAACGCCAAAGGCGGAGTTCTCGGTAAAAAAATTGAACTGGTTGTTGAAGACGACCAGTGTAAACCTGAAATTGCTACCAACACAGCTGCAAAACTCGTAGGAGAAAAGGTAGTTGCTGTTATAGGTCACATCTGTTCAGGAGCTACAAAGGCTGCTCTCGGTATCTACAAAGATGCAAAGATTATTACCATCTCACCGTCGGCAACCAACCCGCCGCTTACACAGAGCGGAGAGTACCCGAACTTCTACAGAACCATTGCTCCGGACGATGCCCAGGCAAGACTCGAGGTTGATTTTGCAACCGGAACCCTCGGCTTCAAAAAGCTGGCAATTCTTCATGACAAGGGCGACTACGGTAAAGGACTTGCCGAATTCGCTAAAGCAATGGTAGAAAGCGACGGAAAGGCTGAGGTAGTTCTTTATGAAGGTATCACAGTCGGTGCTGTTGACTACTCGGCAGTTATCAACAAAATAAATAACTCAGGCGCTCAGGCCGTTATCTTCGGCGGATACCATCCCGAAGCATCCAAGCTTGTAAGCCAGATGAAAAAGAAGGGAATGACCACTGTATTCATTTCCGACGACGGTGTTAAAGACGATACCTTCATCAAGGTTGCAGGTGAATATGCTGAAGGCGTTTACGCTACCGGTCCGAAGGACACTTCAACCAACCCGATGACCCAGGCTGCCAACAAAGCCCATCAGGAAAAATACGGTGAAGATCCGGGTGCGTTCTTCCTGAACGCATATGCTGCGACAACAGCAATTCTGAACGCTATTCAGAAAGCCGGTACAACCGATTATGATGCAGTTTCAAAGGCTCTGAAGAGCAACTACGTTGAAACAACACTCGGAAACATCAGTTTTGATGCGAAGGGTGACGCAATCGGTGTAGGATTCTCCGTATTCCAGGTTCAGAACGGCAAATACGTAGAACTTAAATAGGATCCTTCCTGAATATGATTTAAATACAGCATACGGGCCCCAATGGGTCCGTTTGCTGTTTATTGAATAGATTTAAAAAACTTTACTAAATATTCCCCTCAAGGTTAGAGGAGTTATTCAGATATGAATAGTACTTATTTTATTGAGCTTTTTCTTGGCGGACTGACAAGAGGAAGTATTTACGCTCTGATAGCGCTCGGATATACAATGGTTTACGGTATCATCCAGCTTATAAATTTCGCGCATGGCGAGATTTACATGATCGGAGCTTTTACAGCGCTGATAGTATCGGGCATACTGGCGTTTACCGGACTTCCTCCGGTACTGATCTTTCTCATTGCTGCTGTTGCAGCTGTAGCCTGGTCCGCAGCCTACGGTATAACAATGGAGAAAATAGCCTATAAGCCGTTAAGAAAGGCCCCCAGGCTTTCTGCGCTGATCAGCGCTATAGGAATGTCGATGTTTCTGCAGAATTATGTTCTGCTTGCACAGACTTCCGATTTTCAGCCCTTTCCGGTATTGATTCCGGACCTGGCTTTTCTTAAGCCGATATCAAATGTAATGAATACCACCCAGTTTATAATACTGGTTACAACCGCAGTCGTAATGGTTCTGTTCACACTGATGATCAGATATACCAAAATAGGCAAGGCGATGCGGGCGACCGCGCAGGACAAGATCATGGCGCAGCTCGTCGGTATAAATGTCAACAAGGTCATTATGGTTACCTTCCTGATCGGTTCGTCAACAGCCGCAATCGGCGGAGTTCTGATCAGCTCGCATGTCGGACAGATTAACTTTTATATAGGGTTCATCGCCGGTATCAAGGCATTCGTTGCAGCTGTTCTGGGCGGAATCGGTTCGATACCGGGAGCGGTCCTGGGCAGTTTTGTACTCGGCCTTACGGAAAGCTTCGGTACAGGCTACATCTCGAGCGATTATGAAGATGTATTCGCGTTCGCATTTCTGATTATCATTCTGATCTTCAGACCGTCGGGACTTCTCGGGAAGCCGACCAAGAAAAAGGTGTAGGGGGTAGTGATGTCAGACAGAGCAAAAACCGGCATCCGCCGGTGGGTCACCGCAAAGGACGTTAAACGCTCCGGCTTGTTGGCCCTGTGGTTTATGTTCCTTACTTTCCCGATAATGGTTATCAAGGTCAACACGGTCAACGACACAGTTGAGTGGCGCTGGCTTAATATGTTCATCATCGGTGTTGCCACCTTCATTCTTTCACATGTGTGGAAGCTGCTGATCGACAGGCGTGAAGGCCGGATAGCCGAGGTTGAAGAAGAAACACAGCCGATCGAAAAACTTACGCTTCGAGAAAGACTCGATCAGAAGCCGAAGCTTGTGAAAACAGGAAGCCTTGTAATTCTTGCGCTGGCGGTACTGTTCCCTGTAATTACCGGAATGTACCAGACGAGTATTATGATTACAGCCCTGCTTTACGTAGTGCTGGCGCTCGGTCTTAATATTATTGTCGGGCTCGGCGGGCTGCTGGTTCTGGGCTACATCGTTTTTTACGGTGTAGGCGCCTACACCTACGCGCTGCTGAATTACCATTTCGGATTAAACTTCTGGCTCGCTCTCCCGCTCGGCGGAATTTTCGCGATGGTAATCGGTATTCTGATTGCGATTCCGGTGCTGAGGCTGCGCGGCGACTACCTTGCGATTGTTACGCTTGCGTTCGGTGAAATTTTCCGAATCGTAATGGAAAACTGGAACGCGCTGTCTTTCGGTCCGAGCGGAATTGCGAACATTCCCCGGCCGACAATATTCGGGCTCGATTTCAGCCTGCAGCAGTCGACCGACCTTACTTACTACATCATTCTTGCGTTTGTTGTTCTTACGATTTTTATCGTCCGCAGGCTTGAAGATTCGAGGCTCGGACGTGCATGGGTAGCTATGCGTGAAGACGAAATAGCCGGTGAAGCAATGGGAATCGATATGTGGAAGACCAAGCTTGCAGCCTTCGCGCTCAGTACCTTCTGGGCGGGAGTCGCCGGTGTAATCTTCGCCGGAAAAACAACCTTCATCAATCCTGCCAGCTTTACCATGTGGGAATCGATTATTGTTCTCTGTATGGTCGTTCTCGGCGGACTGGGCTCGATCCCGGGTGTTATAGCCGGAGCGCTGATTATGACCCTGCTGCCGGAATACCTGAGGGCTTTTTCCGAATACAGAATGATAATTTTCGGAGCAATCCTTGTTGTTATGATGGTCTTCAAGCCGGACGGAATTATTCCGGCAATCCGCCAGAAGTACGAGTTCAAATTTGGTGCAGGCGATAAAAAGGGGGATAAATAATGGCTCCCATACTTGATGTAAAGAAACTCAGAATGGATTTCGGCGGACTGCGCGCTGTAAACGACGTGGACCTCCATATAAATGAAGGGGAAATTATAGCGCTGATTGGTCCAAACGGTGCGGGTAAGACAACCTTCTTCAACTGTATCACCGGCGTCACAAAACCGACCGCTGGCGATGTTGTAATCTGTCCGCCTGCTGCAGGCAAAACCGAGCGCATCAACGGTCTTAAGCCGAACAAGATTACCGAGAGGGGGCTTGCAAGGACATTTCAGAACATCAGGCTGTTTCAGAACATGAGTGTTCTTGAAAATGTCATGATAGGCCGTCATTCAAGAATGAAAGCCGGCGTGGCAGGCGCTATTCTTCGCGGCCCGCGGACAAAGGCTGAAGAAAAGCAGGTAATTGAAGACAGCTACGAAATCCTCAAAAAGCTCAATCTGGCTAAATTTGTTAACGAACTGGCAAAGAACCTGCCTTATGGTGCCCAGCGGCGGCTCGAAATAGCCCGTGCAATGGCTACTGACCCCTTTCTTCTGCTGCTCGATGAGCCTGCTGCGGGAATGAACCCTCAGGAAACCAAAGAACTCGACGAGACAATAGTCAGGATCCGCGATACTGAAGGCATAACCATACTTCTGATTGAGCACGACATGAGCCTTGTGATGAGCCTGTCCGAACGAATCTATGTAGTTGACTACGGTAAGCTTATTGCCACCGGAGTTCCGGCAGAGATCAAAAGGAATCCTGAAGTAATCAAGGCTTATCTTGGGGAGGAAGTTGATGCTTAAAATAGAAAAGCTAGAAACATATTACGGGAACATCCAGGCGCTTAAAGGGATTGATATTGAAGTCCTCGACGGCGAGATTGTAACCCTTATAGGCGCGAACGGTGCGGGCAAGACAACAACGCTGATGTCCATAAGCGGCGTTGTGCCGCCACGCAGCGGAAAGATAACGCTTAACGGAGTGAACATCACCGGAAAGGCCCCCGACGAGATAGTCCCGATGGGAATTATTCAGGTTCCCGAGGGACGGAGGATCTTTCCTGATCTTACCGTTGCCGAAAACCTTGATATGGGCGCGTTCCTCAGAAACGATGACGCTGAAATCAAAAGAGATATTGAATATGTGTTCGAACTGTTTCCGATCCTCTCACAGAGGCGGAACCAGCGCGGCGGGACCCTCTCGGGCGGAGAGCAGCAGATGCTGGCTATAAGCCGCGCGCTGATGGCAAAGCCGAGAATCCTGCTGCTTGATGAACCATCGCTCGGGCTTGCCCCGATCATCGTTCAGCAGATCTTCGATATCATCAAAAAGATCAATGTTGAGCAGAAGACGACTGTTTTTCTTGTAGAGCAGAACGCGAACCTAGCGCTTAAAATAGCCAACAAGGGTTACGTTATGGAAACCGGCCGCATTACAATGGCCGATACCTGCGAAAACCTGCTCAAGAATGACGAGGTGCAGAAAGCATACCTTGGAATGTGATTTTAGATTGATTACAGAGTAATCGCTTTTATATTAAAAAGCCCCCCGGAGTGGTTGCTGCCGGGGGGCTTTTTTTATTTCGATGGATTATCAGATATACAGAAACCTTTTAACCTTCAGGGAAGGGGTCAGTTCAAACGGAAGTTCCTGCTCAATGATGCTTGTAAGCCTCGAGAAGTGGTTCAGCTTTTTATTGATTGTCTGCCGGAGGATTTCAAGTATCTTTTCTTTCTCAATCTGGAAGTCTGCAAGATTGTTCTTGAATTCTTCAAAGTTGTACTTGAGCTCTTCGAGGTGCTGGCGCAGCTTCTCTTCATCAAGGAAGACCCTTGCAACCAGCCCGTTCTTGTTTTTAAGAACAATGCACTCTGATACAAGCGGATAGGTCTTCAACTCGTTTTCAATCTCTTCAGGGTAGATGTTCTCACCCGACGGGCCGAGAATCAGGTTCTTCAGCCGTCCACGGATGAACAGGTTGCCCTTTTTGTCTATTTCACCGAGGTCGCCGGTTTTGAACCAGCCGTCTTCGGTAAATACTTCTTTTGTGCGCTGCTCGTCCTTGTAATAACCCTGCATTATGGAGGGTCCTGAAACCTGAATCTCACGATCTGATGAAATCCTCAGCTTTACATGCTCTATTGCAGGCCCGATTCCCCTGAAAATTGTATCGAATGCTCCGGAAGCTGCAAGCAGAGGCGATGTCTCTGTAAGTCCGTAGCCGATGGCATACGGGAACCTCGCCTCCCGCAGGAATTTCTCGACTTGTTCGGAAAGCGGGGCTCCGCCGATTCCGAAGAACTTCAGCCTTCCGCCGAAAGTTTTAAGCAGTTTTTTACCGATCACAAGCCTGTTAAGAAGCTTCCTTATTACCCTTACCTTGTAAACCCGTTTTAAAAAGTGATTCTTCATAATCGGGTGAAGGACGGAGTTCTTGTAGATCTTTTCAATCAGAAGCGGGACGCTCAGAATGTAGTGCGGCCTCACCTTCGCTATCGCTTTTAAAAGCATCGTCGGCGAAGGCTTCATTCCAAGGTAGCTGATATTGGCACCTGTGTACATCGGAAGCATAAAGCCCTGGGTGAATTCATACATATGTGCCAAAGGCAGCACGGACAGCATAGAATCACCCGGTTGGATCTTCCCGAACGGAATGGAATCAACAGTATTTGTTATTATATTGAGGTGCGACAGCAGAACACCTTTCGAGGCCCCTGTCGTCCCTGAAGTATATATCAGCGCCGCCGTATCATCCGGGTCGCTGACAGTTTCTATGTCGATCGACTCAGGCAGGAATTCTGATTCATCAGCACCCGGCGTATTGTCGAAAATACTGCTGCTGTCGATGTTAAGCACACGTCCGGACTGCATCAGGCTGCACGTCCCAACCTTGTTTTTCAGCTTATCAGATACAATCAGGAACTCAGCTTCCGAGTGTTCAAGTATGTTCAGCATCTGCTCGGCTGAAAAATCGGTCATTACCGGTACGGCTACGCAGCCTATTGTAGTAACGGCCAGCCAGCACAAGCCCCATTCTGCGCGGTTTTCGCTGATAATGGCGACCTTGTCAGATTTTTTTATATTATTAACTGTAAGTAAATTCGAAATCTTTGAAATAACGGCGGAGGCTTCGCTGTAGGAATACTCCCTTCCGTCGATTGATGCGGTGAAGGGCAGTTCTGCAAACTCGGAACTGCTTTTCTTCCAGGCATAACCGACAGTCATCCTGTTAAAGTTGTTCATTCTAGTAATATATACGCAAATGTATATAAAAGCAAGTTTTGCGTACAAAAACTTCGCAGCTGTGGGCAATCAAATACTATGTTTATTGCGGCCAATTCCAGGTGTGCCGCATGTGCTGCTGCAGTGATTCGGGAGGGAGTGGAGTATGCATATGATTCTTATATCTGTCTGATAGCCTTTCAGATTTTGGGTGTATAATATAATTAGAAATATTGTGCCGCTTGAAGGTTTTCTCTATACAGCGGAGGTCAAATATGCTTTCAACAAAAATCAAAAATCTATTTAGAATTTTTCTCGTTTTAATTCCTTTGGTTCATGTTTCAGCCGATGGAGGCTATGTCAGCCATTCGGAGTCAGTTGCCGTCAGCTCAGATCAAAGGGCGATAATAATACAGAGAGGAAAGACGATAAGCGTTACATTGTCGACTGCCTACACCGGAGACGGCCTTGATTTCGGCTGGGTGATTCCCACACCTGCTGTTCCGAAAATTGAAGATATTTTCGAAACCGGTGAAGCAGCGGAAGATGCGTTTACATTACTTAATGAGATATCCAGCCCTATTTTTACTTCCGGACACAGAGGCGGATGTTTTCCTGCCGGAACAGACATAGTTACTTTGGAAGGAAATTTGCCAATTGAACAGGTGAAAACAGGCACATCTATATTATGCTACGATTTCAAAAGCAGTGCATGGGCTGAGACGGAAGTAACCAGGCTGCTTTCTTTTAAATATGAAGGAGATTTGATTTCGATCAACTGCGGCGAAATTACAATGCAGGCTACCGGTAATCATCCGTTTTTTGTTATGGAAGGTGAGTCGCTTCTTACACGTCCGCAACCTGCAGATATAGACGATATTGAGAATATTTCCCTCTTACATGGAAGGTGGGTTGAGGCAAGAGATCTTCGACCGGGCGATATATTAAAATGTAAAAATGATGAAGGAATGAAAATAACATCGCTATCGAGTAAAGACGCTGACACAGTAGTTTATAATCTAATGGTCGAAGCTTATCATAATTATACTGTCTGCAGTGAGGGTATACTTGTACATAACAAGGGAGGACTTGAAGTCGACAGTATAAAACCATTAACTTTCGTTCATGGGAGTGTAAAACTTGAGAATTATGAGGTAAGCGTTCTCGAATCCAATGATGTTGAGGCTCTGCTTAGCTGGCTTGAGCAAAATGAATATAAGACTGTTCCTGCCTCAAAAACAGTATTTGAATATTATATAAAAAAAGGCTGGTCATTTGTTGCAGTGAAAATGAATCCTGATGTAATTAAGAGTTATAAAAAAGAGTTCCTGCCGTCTTTAACAATCAAATATCAATATGACAAACTGGTTTTTCCCCTTTATATATCTTCAGTCAGCACAGACAGAGCCGTCAAAATTTCTTTGTTTATTATCGCTGACTGCACAGTTGAGTCAGCCAATCTTAAAATAACCGATCTTATCTTTAAAAATGAGATTTCAGGACCATTTGATCCGGAAATATATCTGAATGAATGTTTACAGAATTCAATAGCTGCAGTGAACGGTAACGGACTTGTTACTCTGTGGAGGGGCAGGATTAGTAATTCAAAACCTATAATGAAATCAATAGACAAGTTAATGAATCAGAGTTTCCCGATCTTCGGGAGATTTTATCTAACCAGACTGGAAACTGTATTATCACCTGAAATGATGAAAGAGGATATTGTAATTCAACTGGCAGAAAGTCCTGTTGAATCGGAAATAGAAATTATTTACAAAGGCGGGATTTATTCAGTACTCGTTCAAGCTGCCGGAAACGGAGATATAGCAGCAGTCAGAAAACTGCTCGACAACGGTTACAATATCAATACAGCCGACGAAGATGATAGTACCGCATTGTCTGCCGCAGCCGGGGAAGGCTTTGAGGAAATTGTTTCTTTACTTATTGAAATGAATGCTGACATTAATTCCGGCGAACCATTGACCAAAGCTGCAGGTAATAAACATCCTGATATTGTCAAACTGCTGATACGGTCCGGTGCTGATGTCAATATTCATAATTCATCACCGCTCCGCAGCGCTGTCATGAGCGGAAATTCAGATATCGTCCGGATACTTCTCGGGGCTGGGGCCTCCGTGCGCCCGGAATATGTCTCGGAATGGAGCTCTATTATTGGTTCTGCGGCTATTTCGGGGAATACAGAAATTTTGAAGCTGCTAATCGATCATGGTGCGGATGCAGCAGAATTTGAAAGTATCGCACTATATTATGCTGCCAGTAACGGCCGCAGCGATGCAGTTGAATATCTGATTAAACAAGGTGCGGAAGTCAATGCAATAGCCCCTCCATCATATTTTCCCAGAGACTCTGCTGTTGCCGCAGCTGTAAGAAAGGGTTTTCTGGATACAGTGAAAATACTCCTTGAGAATGGTGCTGATATTTATATTGGCGAGTGGAATGCTGCTGAAATGGCGGAGAAATGGGGGAGTAAGGAAATGAAGAAGCTCATATTCGATTTGAATGAATAGCATCTGTCACTTATCGGCTTTTGTATATTTTTCCGTCATTTGTTTGGATATTGGCTGCAGGGAGCAAGATCATGAAAAGAATATTTCTTTATGCGATTTTGATTATTATCGGAGGAAACGGCTTTGCCGGCGGTATGCAGGATTTTCGACTGAACAACAGTCTGGCGTGCTTATCACCGGATAATAAAAAGCTTTTATTCGTATCTGATAATGAGGACCCGGTAAAAATCTGGAACACAGAAACCGGAAGTCTGTTATACAGTTTCCCCGTTCGCGGCGAAGTCACTGCTCTCACCTTCAGCCCTGATTCTCAATATGCTGCTGCTGGAGTATTATTATCAAGAGAGCCTGTATATGCTTCGCTAAGTATATGGAATACTGCTGCCGGGGAATTGACTGCATTTACGGACTCAGGCATTAGTATTTTTCTGAAATTTAATGAAGATGCAAGAAGCTTGTCATTTGGAACATATTACATTAATTGCTGGGAGGAATGGTTTTGGGAAAGCGGTGAGATCAAAAAACTTCCCGAGCGGTTGATTGATCAGGAGCACAGGAGTGAAAAGCCTGATGAATCTCTTGCCGTTAATAAAGATTTGGGAATAATTGTGCGGGTTGGACGAGAAATGGGTATGCCTCTTGTAGTGCAGGAAATCGTAACGGAGAGGGAGCTTCAGACAGTCAGGATTGATTCTTCATTACCTGTCAGGGTTCTATTTTTCACAGAAACCGGAGATCGATTACTCACACTGCACAGCGGGGGTAAATCAGAGGTCCTTGTCTGGAACCCGGAAAATTGGGAGATTATCACCCGTTTAGAAGTCGAAGGTTTTATTTCACAAGGATGCATAAGTTCGGACAGTTCTCTTCTGTTTCTGCATATATATCCGTACACCGGCGAAATCTGGTCTTTAGAAACACTCTCACTTCGAAATACATTCAGTTTACGCCTGCCTGAAGAGTCTTTATATGCGGCTGCTGAAAATGGAGACCTTGAACTTGTTAAAGAAATTCTTCTTCAGGAGAATCTTGAATTAGACAGAGAAATAGGAAGTTATGCGTCTACAGCTCTTATGGCTGCGGCATACAGGGGGCATGCTGATATTGTCAGCATGCTTCTTGAGGCAGGTGCTGATCCGGCTCCGGTAAACTGGCAGGGGAAGACTGCGCTTGATATTGCCTGCGACATCCTGCATGCTTTAGAAAATAGAACAAACCAGGGCAGTGACCCGGCGATATCTATGCAAATAAGAAATCAGAAACGATTGATAAGTTTATTGGAAAATATCTAACACTATTGGGCTGATAGATAGACCGCAACCGCTGCCGCTGCATTATCCACATCGGAGATTTCTTCCGGGGAAATAGCCATTCTAAGGATTGTCATATTTGCAGTATGGGTTTAATATCTGTTTATAGTGAAATTGTTTTTTGCTAAGTACTGAAATTGTAAATTCCTGCCTACATGATTATTATTCGCTGCTTTTCCACTATCCGCAGTAATGTTTGCGCTTAAATTACTGAACGAGGTGAGGTATGAATAAAAGAACTTTAGCAGGCCTGATAATCTGTTACTTCATTATCAATACATGCGGTAATGGTCTGATGCCTCTTATGCCGTTATTTGTGCAGGAATATGGTGCTTCAGGGGGATTTGCAGGTATTTACACTGCGTTGGCCTATCTTTGTCTGGCTGCCGGTACAATGCTTGGCGGTAAAATATCGGATTATGTAAATAAAAGAAAATTACTGCTGTTCATTAAACCGCATTTCAGGAACGTTATGTCCTCTTTCACTTGCGTTTGCTGTAACGATCCGGCAGTACAAAATGATGGAATTAGTATTTTCTTAGGAGGGTATTAAATGAGTGTATGCAATATTTGCGGGAAAAGCTTTATTCCGTATTATGAGCTAAGTAATTCACGGGATGTTATTATAGATGGAAAGCATTTCCTGATATGTCCTGAATGCAGCATTAATTTTAAGGATGCCGAGAAACTGAAAGATTTATTGCTGCATGGCGGGCATACTGAAGTGAGTGCTACAGGCATAGTATGACAGGCTGCACCCCGATTCACCCCCCTGCGCGGTTCCTGCTGTGTAACTAAATATAATCCATGAAGGGATTGTATTTCTCTATCAGTGCATCGTAATCGACCTGCTTTCCAATATCTGCCGCCCGGCTGTAAACATCATTCGGGAGACTATGTTTAAGTACATCGAGTCTTTGCATGATTTCCTGGGTGTCACAAAGGGGAAATGAGTCCCACCAGGACTTACCGCTTTCCTGAAGTGAAAAAAGCCAGGGGGCTGCAATTTCATCAAATCCCAGCCTGTGAAAGGTAAAGGCTATTGCGGTGTAATAGGATATATCAAAGTCATCCAGATCCCTTTTTGTATGAGACAATAAAGCTTCCTTCAACAGTTCTTCGGCAGCCTGCGGATTTTCTGTGAGTACTGACAGAAGGGCCAGGTTTCCAAGAGCCCTTTCCTTACCCTGAATAAAACCCATATCTTCAGCCAGATTGAATGCTATTGCGAATTCCTTTTTTGCTTCCTCATAACGGTCAAGACATCGGAAAACTGTGCCGCAATTATACCTGATGAGCCCGAGGTGAAGTCTGTCTTGGGCCTTCTCCATAACAGCAATGCCTTCTTTAAGATAAAAAAGACCTTTCTCATATTCTCCTGTGGTTAATGGAATAGATCCCAGGTTCATCATTGCTACATGAATCGAATGGATTTGGTTATACCTTTTTGCCATTTCATAACTTTTTCTGATCAGCTCCAGCCCCTCTGCCAGTTTTCTTTCCCTGATTAAAACCAGACCCATATTCATCAGGTTTGGTATGAGCCAAAAGCTGAGGTTGTATTTCTCACATAGAAAGATCCCCTTTTCAAGAGCTGCCATGGCGGCACGATTATCTATAAAGTACAACAGGAATCCCCTGACTCGCAGGGCAAAGGCCCTGGCTGGTTCGGAGGATATATTCATGCTGATTTCCATGGCTTCATCGCTCATTGCGAGGCCCTGTTGAATTTTCTGGATCCGGGAAGAAAAAATTCCTCCGCTGCAAAGAAGTTTCCATTTGAGTACCGGATTCTCACTGCATTGCGGAAGTTCAAGACATGTCTCAACCCAGCCGAACCCTTCCCTGTATAAACCATAACTGTTCCAGTAGTGATACAGGGATCCGACAATGCGCATGATAAAAATTCGGCTTTCCGGATCGGGCAGACTTACGGTCATAACATTTGTGATCCCTTCAATCCGGAGGCTTAGTTCTTTTTCGAGCGGTACAGGATTGAGGCTTTTATAGATCTGAAGTTCCAGGTTCTCAAGCTGGTGTGTGTAACAGCGCAGAAGCCGTCGCCTGAGGGCTTTTTCACTGTCAGCTGAACTTAATTTACCTAGTGCATATTCCCTGATACTCTCAAGCATGCGGTAGATGGTTTTTTCACCGTGCTTTTCTTTCAGAATCATTGATTTTCTGATAAGAGAGGAAAGGATTTCGTCCATATCCAGGCCGTTGCAGTCCAATGAATCCGGCTCAGGATGTTCAGGAAAATCCTTGCCGTTTATGAAATTGAAAAAGCATGGAGTGTCTGAAATCGGAATGGGCACCTCTTCAATGCAGAACAGCTCGGCTGTTTCGAAGTCCCATCTACCGGGAAAAACAGCAAGCTTTACAAGGATTTTCTTTTCCTCTTCAGCGAGGAGGTTGTAACTCCAATCAATGAGGGCAAGAAGTGTTTTCTGCCGGGGCATTAGGTTGAATTCGTTGGATTTCAGAAGCCTGAATCTGTTTTTCAGACGATTGAGAATCTCGGAAAGAGTGAAGGTTCTGACCTTCTCTGCTGCCAATTCTATAGCAATCGGCAATCCATCAAGCCATGTGCATATTTGTACCAATGTTGCGATATTATCTTCTGTTATCGTGAAGCCGTGATCAAAAAGCCGGGCCCGTTCGACGAAGAGATTGGCTGCATCATATGAAGGCAGGTCTTCAGGATTAATCCTGTCTTTTTCCGGTAGGTTCATTGTCGGAACCTCACAGGTAAGTTCTCCCTTTATTTTTAAAGGTTCTCTGCTGGTCGCAATTATGGATACCTGCTGACAATTTCGCAATATTGAATCCGCCGCTTCCGCACAGCCGGTGAGCAAGTGCTCGCAGTTATCCAGAAGAATTAGGGTTTTCCTGTTTTTTAAATAAGACGTGACGGTCAACTCAGTATTCTGATTGATTTCGGTTCCAATGTGTAAAGCAGAAGCAATTTGGGAAAAAACCATCTCGGGGGTATTAATTACCGCAAGATCTACGAACCAGATTCCGTCTTTAAAATCATCCAGAAGGCCTTCCGCGGCCCGGAGACAAAGTCGTGTTTTACCGACACCGCCCGGTCCCAACAGGGTGAGGAGTTTGCAGTTTTCAATCAGCTTCAGGATAGTTCTTATTTCTTCTTTTCTTCCAATAAAACTGGTCAGCTGAGCCGGCAGGTTGTTCTCTGTTTTTTTTAGTGTGTTCAATGGCGGAAAATGACTGGCGATTCCCGGAGCTTCAACCTGATAAATTATCTCAGGACGGTCAAGATCTTTGAGTTTCAGATTCCCCAGTTCCCTCAGTGTTATTTCAGAAGGGAGGCAGTCACTAAGAAGAACCTTTACCGGGGCCGAAATGAGTATTTGCCTGCCATGACCGACAGCTTCCAGCCTTGCAGTTCGGTTGAGCGTCTGACCGAAGTAGTCTCCATCCCGCTCTTCGGCTATTCCCGTGTGGAGCGCCATCCTGACTTTGATTTCTGTTGTGTCCCACTGTTCATTACCCAGTGACCGCTGCAGTTCGATCGCTGTCAAGACACCTTCTATTGCACTGTTGAAAACAGCACAGAAGGCATCTCCGACTGTTTTGAAAATATATCCGCTGTGGGATTCAATCCCCTCCCGAAGGATCTCATCATGCCGTTTTAAGGCTATTTTCATTTTATCCGGATGGGTTTCCCACATCATTGTTGAGTGCTCAATGTCCGTAAAAAGAAAAGTCAGTGTGCCGGTAGGGATCTGTTTCATCTGCCCTCCAGAATTAAATTATAAAGGGTGGCTATCGGGAAATCAAACAAATATGCTGTCGTATTATTTAAAATGATTAAGTAAAGTATTGTAGAGCTAAGGTTTACTGATGAAATATGTAGATACTTTTCCGATATTCTTTAACTGATCAATTTCTGATTTTGTAAGAGTATATTTATTCTTTAACGAGTCATATACCGACTGGGAAACATGAATTTTCCCCGCAGTACCGGATGATTCGAGTCTGGATGCTAAATTAACAGTATCTCCCCAGATGTCATATGTGTACTTAGATTTTCCAATGATGCCGCCGATAACCTTCCCGTAGCTTATGCCTGTTCTAATCTGGAAATTATCACCAAGGAATGAAAGACTATTTACTAAATCATTCAGCTCAAAAGCGAAATTAACTATGTTCGACAGATTGTTTACATTTTCTTCAGGAATGCCCGATGCAATTAAATATGCATCGCCTATAGTTTTTATTTTTTCAAGTTTGTAAATTGAAATAAGGTGATCTACTTTTGTGAAAATTTGATTCAGTTCCTGAACAAGCTCTTTTGCTTCAACTTTAGAACATTTTGCGGTGAAGCCTACAATATCAAAAAACAAAACGCTTACATCAGTAAAAGTCTGGGCAATATTGACTTCGCCTTTTTTTAGTCGCCTGATAATAGACTTGGGGAGGATGTTTTCCAACAGGCTCTTGCTGCGGTCTTCCTCAAGTATGAGCCACTCTTCAACAAGAGAATTTGTTTTTAGGATTATAAAAAGAATTATTAAAAGCAATATCGGTACAAGAATTATTGAAGTCAGGTAGCTTACATGCAGAGCAGCCTCTTCCAGTTTTGGTGATATATTGAAAACAAAGAAATAAATTTCAGTGCCTAATAGGCATAAAATACTCATACTAATGAAAGTTAATTTAATTACATTATATTTTGAGATAATTGCCAAAGGAACTATTGCTGCAACAATCAAATACAGGTTAAATCCCGTGAATCTGCCGAAGTTTATCGTTGACCAGACCGCGAAAATGTTTAGTACTACTAGATATAATATTCTGCTTAAAAGATACTTTTTTCTGTTGTTTAGAATATAGGAGATGATATTGCAGACAATCACTATTATGTTTCCGACAAGAGCCTGAGAAAAAGTTGAGTGGAGTTTCAAGCCTGTTGTGATCAAACCCTGAATAATCATGAGTAATGAAAAACATATTGTAAAAATTATAATAGCATTTAAATATAAAACTGTTCTTTCCCTGAGGCTGATAAATTCTTCACTTTGAGAATTATAAAAAATCATTTTATTCCTTTAACAGAATTATATCATTCGGTAGGATAATCTTCATCAAAATAAAGAACATGCAAATTAAACAGTACAATTGAATCAACCTAAAACAATATGAACATTATCTAAAATTGCGTTCGCAAATTGTGTTATTGAAAGTCTCAGATCCTGTTTGCGGATTGCCGTGTTCTTTTCCATTTCAGTAAGGAGATCTTCGAATGATATTCCTTTCTGGTTAATGCATCGCGCAAAGTAATTGCCGTCTTTTGTTAACGGATTTTTG
>QKCC01000029.1 GCA_003245835.1 Spirochaetales bacterium
ACAGAAACGGGAAAAGAAAATATCGGAAGCAGTCCAATTTCTGAAACAGCCGCAGTTGACCTGCCGTGGATTGAAGAATGAATATTCATAAAATATCCCGGATTCTTGTGTCCAGGGGAACACACAGGCATTTCGGTTCACCGTCGATGGGAATAATATCCGCCTTTCTGACAATGATAATCCTGATCAGGGCAGGAGTGAACCTCTATTTCACGATATTAACATCGACAGGCAGCACCCCGGCGGCTTTGAGCCAGATATCTGCAGGCTGGTATTTTTACATTGCCGCAAATATCATCTGCTGCCGAAGCCTCTCCGCCTGTCACCTGTACTTTGCACTGCCGGCTGCAAGTTTTTTAAACACCGCAGCTGACGGACCATCATTCAAAAACCTGTTTATCAAATACTCAGTTATTCTTAGGCCGATGAATATTGTTTTCACGGCAGTTATTCTTGCCGGAAGCCTCATCTTTGTTGTTTTGGGCGCCGGTGTATTGCCGGTTCTTTCGGGCTTGCTTCAGATTATTATTTCACTTTTTTTATCTGCAGCCGTTTTCAGTATTACGATTAAACTGAAGATTCAGCAGGATGAAATACGAATACTTGAATCTGTTGTTCTGCTGATCCTGATGCTGCTTAATCCCGATGTAATCAATAAAGACGGAACTGTTTTAATGCTGTACCGGGGCCTTACGGTACATTTCGAATCACTTCCGGTAATGTTGATCTTTATCTGCGTTGTCTTTACATTCATCTGCATCGCTGTCTCAGCCGCAGCTTTTCTTTCGTCGATAAGCAATAAGGTAAACCTGTTAAGATTACCGAATCCGGTTGACAGCTGGTACTGGAAATTCTTTACTGTAAAATACTGGCTGATACTTTACCTGTTTTTAATTCCGCTGATTTTTGCTCCGGGAATAGATTCTCCGCTGAAGCGTAATTTCATTATTGTATTTATTATATTTACAGTCTTTTCATACATTATTTTTATAAACTACTGCGGAAACAGCATAAGGTTCAGGCTGCTCAGCCGGTTTAAAGAATCTGAGAGCTTTAGCCTGTTCCGCAATTCAATGCTGGCCCACCTGATACTGACCCTTATTCCGGTAACGTTCTTTTTTATCAGAAAATAAAAAGAGGAGACTTTTGCCTCCTCTTCAAATCAACTAATATTTTCGCACTTATTTTTCAAGTGCGTCAATGTCTATTTTTTTTACTTCAATAACCGGTTTGCTATTCTCATCATCTTTTTTCTGCTCGACCGAGCAGTTACTCTGAGGACTCATTCACGTGCGGATTCCCGCTTTCGGAAGAATCCATCGCTGCAGAATAAACCAGCCGGCAAGAAAAAGAACCATTAACAGTGTTTCGTCCATCTTTCACCTCAATATAAGCTTATCGATATATAGCATATTAATCAAGAGCACCGCTCAGCCGCAGCGGGAATAACCGCAGTTGAAACATGTAATGCAGCCGTCGGTATATGTAAGCCGCTGGGTGCACTCGGGGCACTCACCGTCGCTTGTGATTACCTCTTCGCCGTCCTTGATGTATTTCTTCAGAACCCTCGCAACACTCCGCTCGAAATCAGTAAAGTTGGTATCTTTCTGCAGCTGGTTCACAACAAACTGCAGAGGGGTTCCGTGGCGAAGCGCCATTGAAATGAACCTCGCAAGCGAACTGTTCGGGGAACTGAACTGGTTGGTAAAATCCTTCAGCCTGACTTCCTCAACGCCGTTTATGAAAACAAGATCATACCTGCCGGAGTCTTCTTTCCTTACAACTGTCCTGGATTCGGTTTCAATATCGATTTTTGACTCCGGGTCATCAATTACAAAGATCTCGTAAAGGCTGTTCTTCATTTTTCCGGCTATGACGATTATGCTCTCACGCCCGGCGCGTACCCGGTGTATATCACAGGGCAGTTCACGGGGTCTTGTAGGGGCATGATGCGTATGTATCGGTTCTTCCTCATCACGGTTCTGATACTCGAGAATTCCCTTCATACTGCCGTTCGGATTGAAGGTAGTAAAACCTTTCAGTCCCTTGTCATATGCATACATGAACAGGTTTTTATAATCGTCAAAGCTTGTATTGTCGGGAAGATTCAGCGTTTTCGAGATTGAATGATCGATATATTTCTGGAATGCGGCCTGTACATCTATTGAATCATAGGGATCTATATCGAGAGTGGTCACAAAATAATCTGGAACCTCATTCCTGCCGGTGAGCTCTCTGTACAGGTTATATGCAAAATCCGACACTTCCTCGGTAACTGTTTCATCATCCTTGCCGGTCCTGATTGTCCTGTTATAACTCAGCGCGAAAATAGGTTCAATTCCCGAAGAGCAGTTCTGTCCGACGGACAGAGATGTGGTACCGGTCGGCGCTATTGTATTCATCTGCACATTGCGTATGCCGTTTTCTTTTATCGCCGTTCTTATATTTTCCGGCAGCCCTTTAATGAACTCCGCGTTAAGATATTTGTCCGTGTCAAATGACGGAAAGGGACCCTTCTCCGCGGCAATTCCGGCTGAAGCCCTGTATGATTCGTTTCTGAGCGTCATAGCAATCTCTTCGGAGAGCTCTTTCGATTCATCCGAACCGTATTTTATGCCTAACATTGTAAACATATCGCCGAGACCTGTTATTCCGAGACCGATTCTCCGCCATTTCTTTGAAAATTTTTCAATCTTTTCGAGCGGATATGCGGTTACATCGAGGATATTATCAAGGAAACGTACACCGATTCCTACTGTTTCGGCAAATGCGGCGAAATCAAACGCAGCTTCATCTGAAAACGGGTTATTAACAAAGCCGGTCAGGTTGATCGCCGAAAGGCAGCAGAGAGAATAGGGCGGCATTACCAGTTCACCGCAGGGATTCACCCGGTCCATTTTAAACGCCCAGTATCCGTTATTGTATTTTTCAACGGTATCGGTGTAGAAGATTCCCGGTTCATTATGATTGTAGGCGTTTTTTGCCAGCAAATCATAAAGATACCCGGCTTTGACGGTTTTATAGATCTTACCGCCGAATACAAGGTCCCAGTCGGAATCATTCCTTACGGCTTCTATGAAATCATCAGTTACCTTTACTGAAATGTTAAACTGCGTCAGTTCCTTGTTTTTATCGCCTTTTTTAACGGTTATAAAATCCTCAATCTCGGGATGCGAAATATCTAGCAGTGCTATATGCGCGGAACGGCGTTGTCCGCCGGTCATAATAGTCTTTGCCGACTGATCGAATATTCTCAGGAATGATATAACTCCGGAAGAGCAGCTTCCGCTTGAAAGGGGAGCTCCCTTCGGTCTGAGTTTGGAAATATCAAAACCGACGCCGCCGCCCATCTTGCTTATAGCAGCGTCCTCCTTTAGAGATTCATAAATACCTTCCATCGAATCTTCAATATCGATCGTGAAGCAGTTGTTATAATTTTTCATCGGGCTGTCGGGTCTTGCGTTTGCAAGTATCCTGCCTGCCGGAATTAGACGGCCTGAAGCCAATTCTCCGAAAAAGGCATCGGACCATTTCTGCTGTTCCCTTTCAACCGAGGAAGTTTCTTCGGCTATCAGTCTGAAGACCTCTTCCGGACTTTTTTCATTGCGGAGGCAGTACTTTGCTTCAAAGATTTCACGGCTTATTGACTGCTTCCATTCCCATTTTGACATATGTTCCTCCCATACGCTATATATAGCGCAAAACATCTAAAAATTAGCGGACTACCACTATAAATTTTATCGGCACAAATGGGAAGGGTATATTAGGATTTTTTTATATTGTTATTCCCCTTTTTCCTGCCGAACCGGCCCGAAAGCCAGTTCAGAAGCAGCACCGGTGAGAACAGAAGAAGAACTGAAGCAGCGGCAGCTCCGACTGCAGCATCCATTCCAAGCAGGCTGAGACTGAAAGATGGAAAGGGGTTGTCGTCAATCATATAGGTCCAGGTACTGCCGGGGTTCTCATCATCCCCGGAGGCCGTCTGCCGCCCGGCAGAAGCGATGATCCCCGCGGCCGCTTTTTCCGAAACCTGCCCGTAACTCTGGCTGAAAAAAGCCCTGACATCCCTGATATACTCAAATAACGGTTCTTTTCCGCCGAGACGCCGAAGATAAATCCCTTCTTTAAGTGTTTCGTTCCAGTCAAGGAATTCAGTCCAGAATTTATCAATCTCGTCGGCAAAGATCCCGGCGGCGGCAGCCGGGTCAACTGCATCGGCTATTTCTGATCCGGCTGCTTCCAGAGCTTCAATAACGCTGATCGGTACTTCGCCTTTCAGAAGAGCGTCGAACCTGTCTTCAGTAATACGGTTGCGGCAGGACTCAATGACGGCGGAATAATTATTAAGCGTCTGCCTCATCTTCGAGTGCTGATCCTCAATAATCTGCTGTGCACGGGCTATTTCGCGTCCTGCTTTTTTATCGGTGACCGGACGATCGCCTTTAAAATCCAGAACTCCCTCCGGCAGAAACTCGCTTATTCCATATTTTATAAAAAGCTCATCTTCAAGGCTCAGCAGAAACTGACTGCATCCCGGATCACCCTGCCGGCCGCTCCGGCCCCGCAGCTGGTCGTCTACGCGGCTGCTTTCAAACCGGTTCAGGCCAATTATAAAAAGACCTCCGGCCGCCTTTACCTCAGCGGACCTATCACTGCCGGTTCCGCCAAGCCTGATATCGGTACCCCTGCCGGCCATATTTGTTGCAACGGTAACAGCTCCCGGAGCCCCGGCTGCAGCAATAATTTCCGCTTCTCGGGCATCCTGTTCAGCATTCAGCACTTTATGACCAATACCGGCTTCAGAGAGTATTCCGGATACCTCAACAGACTCCCTGACAGTTGCAGTTCCGATTAGAACGGGCTGCTCTTTCGATTTACATTCGCGGACAAGCTTCAGCATGTAAGCGTATTTTGCGTCGAGGGTTCTGAAAACCATGTCGGGCAGATCTTCCCGGATGACTTCCCGGTGCGGCCTGATAATTACGGTTTCGAGCCCGTATGTTCTGTAAAACTCGGCCGCCGCCTGTTCGCCGGTTGCCGTCATTGCACTTTTTTGCGGATAGAGATTTATAAAATCGGAAATAGTTATTCTTCCGCAGATCTCTCCTTCCGGTTTTGGGATATTGCCTTCAAGCACTTCGAGCGCCCGCTGAATACCATAGGGCCACTCCCGCTTATCGGCGACCCGGCCGGTAAACCCGTCGACAAGCTCTATCTGTCCGTCCCGTACAATATAATCAACATCACGTTTAAGCAGATGACGTGCGTGCAGGGCCACGTTAACTCCGGAGATAACCAGCCGGCCTTCAGAGGTCGTTTCTTCGATATTCAGCCTGTCACAGACCCGGTTTATTCCGCCTGAAGTCAGAACACATTTCCTGCCGGCCCGGTCGACAATAAAATCAGTTCCGTATTCGAGTCCCGATGCTGTGATGTCGCAGGCCTTATAATCGAACGGGCTGCTGTCTCTGCTTCTTGCAATTACGAGCGGGATCCTGGCTTCGTCAATCATTATAAAATCAGCCTCATCGACAATACATCTGTCGAACGGCTTGTGGACCATTGTATCTGCAGTCAGCTGAAGACCGTCATGCAGGTAGTCAAAGCCGGATTGTTTCGCTGTAAGATACACAACCTGGGCTCCATATGCAGCTTTTTTTTCATCTGCCGGCATATTCTCACTTATACTGCTGACAGAGACTCCGAAAAACCTGTAAACATCGCCCATCCAAACCGCATCACGTTCCGCAAGGTATTCATTTGCAGTAAGAATATGTGTTCTGCCGCCGCCTGCAGCATATACGAGGGCCGGGAAGATCGCAGCAAGTGTTTTTCCTTCGCCAGTCTGCATCTGTACCAGCTTGTTTTCCGATAGGATCTTTGCGGCGGCTATCTGTTCAGAATACGGATCAAGCCCCAGGATTCTGCGGGAAGCTTCGCATACCGACGCAAACCGGTGAACAATACCGCCTTTTAACAGGTGCTCACGCAGATCTGAATCGGAAGAAGTTGTAAGGGAGACTGATTTAACCTGATCGGCAAAATCCAGGTAACCAGAGGTATTAATATGTACGGGTATGCCTTTTGCCCGAATAAGCGCGTAATGAAGCTGTTTAGCCGCGCTGCAGGATTTTTTCATTTTTCACTCCTTATAAATTATTTTTATAAGAAGCGGGAAGGGGGTCCTCTTGAACTGATTTCGGCAGGTACACAAAAAGCCTCTGCAGACTGTGCTTCCCCGCGGGTACTGCTGAACAGCATGAGTATAACTGCAGTCAGCATAACAGGCAGCACGAATATAAAACCCGGTACAGCCACAGTAAGCACAATGAGTACGGTAATTATAAATAAAAAGATTACGCCGGTTTTTTTTCCGATCCTGTTAAAGTTCAGCATATTCTATAAACTAACCCCGGCTGCTTTATTCGTCAATCAAAACTTACTGTAATTATCCCAGCATAATGCTTTCAGCCGACGCAATACTGCACCCGAAACGGGTTACGCCTAATTCAGCCATTCCGGACGCAATTTCAAGGCTCTTTATACCGCCTGCAGCCTTGATTCCGCAGGACGAACCTTTAAGAGCCGATGAAATAATTTTTATAATATGCTCTGTTGCACCATTCTGCGTCCAGCCTGTTGAAGTCTTTATAAATGCAGCTCCGGCCTCGGCAGCCAGTTCCGAAGCAGACCTTATTTCGTCGTCGGTCAAATAGGAACATTCAATAATTGCCTTTACTGTATGCTTATCCGCTGCTTCGACGACAGATTTTATATCATCCTTGAAATCCCTGAAATGTCCGGCTTTCAGCCACGTAATATTAACGACCATATCGATCTCGCGGCAGCCTGCTTCAATAAGATTCCGCGTTTCGTAAACCTTCGTATCTGTGGTGTTTCCCCCTGAAGGAAAACCAACCGCGCCCCCTATGAAAATACTGCTGCTGCCGGAAAGACGGCTTCTGATTAAGTTATTATGAGAAGGCAGGGCATAGACTCCGGCAAATTTCCATTTTTCAGCCAGATCGACCATTTTTAAAATTTCTTCAATCGTTGTATCAGCCTTTACAGCCGCCAAATCCGTCATTTGGGCAAAGCTGCTTTTTGATAACTGTTTCATTGCATTTCACCTCGGTATAATCCTGCAGCATCGACAGACTTCTTGTCAAGACATTATTACAACAATCTCAAAATTTGCTTGCCAATGTAGCATTTTTGGACATACAATTAAAAAACATGAATACATATGAAGTATGGCATGATTACGCCGTCGGTAAGAATAATCAGACTGACTCTGGATTGAGGAATGTTATTAAAAATTCCTGGGAAAGAAGCAGAAATTTTCATGTTGATCCGTTTTTTCACGGGGTAGTGATGGTTCCTGAATCTGAACTTCAAACCCGGAAGCACAACAAAAAGGAACTGCTTGCAGCTGCCATGCCTCATCTGCATAAGCTGTATAAGATAATAAGCAACAGCAGAACAACTATTACACTCACGGATGAAGACGGTGTTATTCTTGAAAGTTTTTACAATGAAGAATTAAAGAAGATGAAAAATTTCCCGATTCCCGGTTCTGTTCATTCGGAAAATAACTGCGGAACAAACGGAATCGGAACAGCTCTAACCACCGGGAAGCCGGTCCAGATTATCGGACCTGAACATTGGCTGAAAGATAATCATGACTGGTTCTGCAACTCAGTCCCGATAATGCGGTACGATAATATAATCGGCGTTCTGAATCTTTCCTGTCCGATAGATATGGGCCACGAACATTCACTTGGAATGGTGACGTCAGCCGCATACGCGATAGAAAGAGAAATGGAGATGAACAAGGTACTCAAGGAACGGAAAAATCTTGTTTCACTTCAGAAAACTATAATTGAGCTGCTCGACACCGGGATCATCGTAATTAACGATGAAGGTTTTATAACTCAATACAACAACAAAGCACAAAAAATCCTCGAAAACCTTAGCGACTGGACCGGTAAGCATCTTGATGAAATAATTGTATGCCCTCATGATTTTAATCACACCTTTATTAACCGGACAGTTCTTGAAAATTTTGAAATACCTGTAACGATAGGGAGCAGACATTTATACATAGGGTTCTCTACAGCCTTTATAGAG
>QKCC01000161.1 GCA_003245835.1 Spirochaetales bacterium
CTGGTCGCCTGCCACTGGCCGAGTATTCAGGCGTACGCCGGACAGGTGCTGGATGTTGATGCTACAGCCCTGATGGTGTTTCTTTCATGTTTCGGTATTCCGGGAGCAAGTTTTTCGATTCTATTGATGGGGATCATCGGGGACGCGTTCGGTCTGCGTACTGCATTCGCAGTTGCTCCGGTTTTTATCGCTTTTGTGGCGGTGTTTATGCTGGTTGAAGGGCGGATTGATAAACGCAGGGTTGTCGAATAGAGCTGCTGCATTTATATGTTATCAAAGAAATCATAATCAAACAGTCCTTATCATAAAGTGAAATTTCAGCTGCAGCAGGATGGCTCTTTTGGGAAGCCTGCAAGCGCTGAAATTTTTTGGGTTTAAGCCGATTATTTTCTTGACCGTATTATGCATCTATAAGATATATCATATATTTAATAGAAAGTAGGCGTTTTTGGGGTAATTTAGGGTTAAAAACGTATATATTAGATAAATGTTTGCTTGCGCTATGTAAAATACGGTGCTAATATATATCACATATAATATCAAAGGTTATATTGTTCGCTAAGCCAGTTGCTTTTGGCTGAACGCCATACAACATCATGAAGTGTGAGGTGTAATTTGAAAGAAGAGAAAGAGAAAGAAGGCGTGGATGAGAGCGTAATGGCTCCGACGCCTGACGGAGAGGCGATTTTAAGAGAGGTCGACCGGGAATCACGGTATCGAAACAAGCTTGCGCCTTTCTGGAAGTATGTAGTTATGGTAATTTCGATAGCATTCGTTTCCTACCATATGATCACATCCAGATTCGGTATGCCGGATATGGTAAAACATCGTGCCATCCATGTAGCATTTATACTCGGTCTTGTCTGGCTGTATTATCCTGCCACCAAGAAGTCTCCCCGCCACCGGCCGAGTGTAGTTGATATAATACTCTTTGCCGCGACAGTTTTTATGATCCTGTACACCTGGTTTACGCGTGATTTGTTTTTAAAGAGGGCCGGTGTAGCAATGACAAGTGATTATATTGTCGGAGCGATGACTATTCTTATGACGCTTGAGGCGTGCCGCAGAGCTGTAGGAAAAGGGCTGCTCATACTCGTTATTGTTCTTTTCATCTACGCGTGGGCAGGTCCATATTTTCCGGGTGTCTTTGCACACAGGGGACATACAATCCAGAGAATAATTTACCAGATGTATCTTACCGGAGAAGGTATTTTCGGTATGCCGATCGGTGTTTCCGCTACCTACCTGATTATATTCATTGTTCTCGGTGCTATGCTTGAGAAGAGCGGTCTTGGAAAGCTGTTCAATGATATCGCACTGTCTGTAGGCGGACGTCTGACCGGCGGACCTGCAAAGGTTGCGGTTGTTGCAAGTGCCCTTGTCGGAATGATTCAGGGAAGCGCGGCTACAAATGTTGCAACATCGGGTGCGTTTACAATTCCGCTGATGAAGAAGGTCGGTTATAAACCCTTTTTTGCGGGTGCTATAGAGGCAGCTGCTTCGACCGGTGGACAGTTCATGCCGCCGATAATGGGGTCTGTTGCATTTATCATGGCTGAATTTCTTGGAATCCGTTACCTTTCTATCGCTGCGGCGGCAATTGTTCCGGCCATCCTCTACTTCGGAAGCGTATTCTTTCAGATCGATCTTCGGGCCAGAAGAATGAAACTTCGCGGACTTACCAAAGAAGAGATGCCGGATGTTAAAAAGACCATATTGCGCTACGGCCAGATGATGATTCCGGTTTTTGTTCTTGTATTCCTGCTGATCGAAGGCCGAACACCATTGTACGCAGCATTCTTTACTGTTGTTACAACATGGCTTCTTTCATGGATTAGAAAGGAAACAAGGATCGGGCCAAAAGCTCTGCGTGATGTTGCCGTGAATTCTTCCAGAAATATTCTTGGTATCGGTGTGGCAATGGCCAGCGCAGGCTTTGTTGTTGCAGTTCTGTCCATGACTGGTATCGGTGTAATCCTTGCCGACAATATCGTCAAGCTTTCAGGCGGACACCTGTTTGTCGCTCTTCTTCTGAGCATGCTGGTATCAATCGTTCTCGGAATGGGTCTTCCTACAAGCGCATGCTATGTAATTGCTGCGTCAATCACAGTGCCTATTCTTACAGCAATGAATGTTCCGGCCTTTCAGGCACATTTCTTTGTACTTTACTTCTCTGTTATTTCGACCGTAACTCCGCCTGTTGCGCTTGCAGCATATGTCGGAGCCGGTATGGCCAACGCAGACCCGACTAAAGTCGGCTGGACGGCATTCCGCCTTGCGATTGCCGGATTTATTATCCCGTTCTTCTTTGTATACTCACCGGAAATACTTCTGATTTCCGATTCAGCATTGATGATTGTCTGGGCTTCAGTTTCAGCTTTTCTGGGTATAGCCCTTCTTGGAATAGCTGCCGAAGGGTACTTTAAGGTAGTTATGCCCGTATGGGCCAGAATAATCTTCCTTGCCGCGGCAATATCACTGATTTCTCCGAACCTCGGCTCGGATGTGATTGGAATTGTTGTCGGCGGATTGTCAATTGTTTTCATCCCGATGATTGTAAAAAAGCGCAGACCTTCGGAAGCAACAGCGGGTTAGTCTGTAGGCTCAGAATAATGATAATTATTCTGAGCAGTAATTTTTAAATCCACGCCTGCAGGTTTTCCTTGCAGGCAGGAAATATTTAGGAGGAAAAAGATGTATAAGAGCTTGAAAAAAGCAGTGGTTCTGGCACTGGTAATCGGACTGGTGTCCGTCGGAACACTTTTTGCCAACGGGCAGGATGAAGGCGGTTCCGGTTCTACAGAGAAAGCGAAACCGATTTTTATCACCATGGGTACAGCCGGTGTCGGCGGAATGAACTATCCTACCGGAATCGCAATGGCTTCAGTTTGGAATTCGAATATACCGGGAATGAAGGCGGTTGCGATTGCAACAGGCGGAAGTCCCCATAATATCGACCTGCTCAGAACTAATGATGCCGATGTGGCTGTCTGCCGTTCTCTTGAGGCCTACCGTGCAAGCATTGGTGAAGATCCGTATCCGGAAAAAATGGAATGGATGAGATCACTGACCGGAGGACTCTTTATCGATGTATTCCAGGTTGTTGCAAGCAAGGCCAGCGGTATTACTTCTGTTGAGCAGTTCAAGGGTAAAAGAATTGTTGTCGGTCCTGTAGGAAGCGGCGGAGAGGTTGACGCAAGAGAAACTCTGAAGGCTTATGGTCTTACCTATGATGACGTAAACGTCAGTTTTGTTGAGTTCTCACAGGGAATGGACATGATTAAAGACGGTCTTGCCGATGCAGGTATTCTTGGTGTTGCGCTCGGTTCAGCTACAATGCAGGAACTTATGCTCGACAATAAGGTCAACCTTGTCTCAATTTCTGATGCAGCGCTTGCGAACCTGAAGCAGGTCAACCAGTTCTATATGCGCGCTATGATTCCTGCTGACACATATCCGAACCAGCCGAAAGCTGTTCCGACTGTAGGAACTCCTCCGGACATTATCATTGTACGTGCAGATAAGGATGCAGACCTGGTTTACAAGATGACAAAAGCACTCTACGAGAACCTGCCGGCTATTCATGCCGTTGCTCCGCTTCTCGAGCAGTTCGGTCCTAACCTTGTACTTCCCCAGGACCAGATGCTTGTGCAGTATCACGACGGTGCAAAACGCTACTTTGTTGAACAGGGATGGCTCAAGGAGTAGTCTGAATCTGTGTTTATAATTAGATAATGTCTGATTAAGTATTACCGTCACCGGATGGTTTCGGGACGGTAATACTCTTGCCTGTGTAATTCTTAACGTTAAATGAATATTTTGGATGAAATAGTTTTTAGATTAAAAATAGGTCAGGAAATTACGAAATGACTTGCCGGAAGAGAATATTGCTTATATATTAAAAAATATAGGATATATGATATAGGATATAGGTTGAAAGGCTGACTATAAGAGAATTGGTGTCTATGTCTTTCACATTTTTCCAGAAAGGAGAAAATATGATTACAGCCGCAGAAAGATTGGTTAAGAGGATAGCTGAGCTTGGCGTTCGTTATGTTTATGGTGTTCCAAGCGGGTCCTGGTTGTATTACATGGACGCAATGCGGAAAGAAGGAATTGAGTTTGTATTAGTCGCCAATGAAGCAAGCGCCGGATTTATGGCTGATGTTCAGAACCGTCTTACAGGAATTCCAGGTGTATGCTATGCAACAATCGGTCCGGGTGCGACAAATTTAAGTACAGGAGTCGGCGGTGCTCTGCTGGACCGATCTTCAGTAATTGCGTTAACTTCAGAACCGCCGAATGAGATGATATGCCGCAATGTACAGATGGCGATCGATCAGCAGACATTGTTCAATCCAATTACGAAGTGGACAACAAGGATGAGCAAAGGAATAATTGACCAGGTTTTTCAGAAAGCTGTTCACATTTCAAAGACTGAAATACCCGGTCCTGTAAATATCGGACTGCCTGAGGATCTTGGTTCCATGGAAGTTGCCGATATTACGGAAGAATTGTCATTTGACGTTCCCGTTGAGATAACTGCCGCCAATGCCAAATTCCTTGATAAAATGGCGGAAAAGTTCAGCAAGGCTAAAAAACCTGTTCTTGCAGTCGGACTGGGCGCAGTAAGGGCAAAAGCTGCTGATTTGGTTGCGGCTGTTGCAGAAAAGCACAATATACCTGTTGTTCTTACCCCGATGGCGAAAGGAATGTTTTCCGAAGACAACCCGCTTTACGCAGGGGTCCTTTTTCATGCCCTCAGCGACAGGGTAGCCGAAACCTATCGTCAGGCGGACCTCGTCGTTGGAGTAGGTTATGACCCGGTTGAATTCAATTACGAAAGCTGGATGCCGGAGGTTCCGCTGATCAGTCTGGACACCGTTCCCGCAGATATTGACAACAATGTTTATACATCAGTTCTGGACGTTATCGGTGAGATTAAAGCTTCACTTGAAAAGCTGGCATCTATCGACCCGATTCAGTCCGGCTGGGATATTGCCGCGCTTGAAAGCCGGAAGACTGCAATGTTCAAAGCCCTTGAACCGGAGGAAGGTACATTCGGAGCAAGAACAATACTGAAGATTCTTAGAGAGGTGCTTCCCCAGGATGGAATAATGACCTGCGGTGTTGGTGCACATACCCATTTAATCGGACAGATGTGGAAAACACCGGCCCCGGGGCTTCAGATTATGACAAACGGCTGGTCTTCGATGGGATTTGGAATTCCCGCTGCAATTGCCGCCAAGCTGGCCAGACCTGAACAGGAAGTTGTCTGTGTTACCGGCGACGGCGGATTTCTGATGATGGCCGGTGAAATGGCCGTTGCCAAACGCCTGAATCTTAATGTTGTGTTTGTAATACTCAAGGACAAGAATCTTGAACTTATTCGCCTGAAGCAGAACAAGAAATCAATGCCGCAGTATAAGACAATCATTGATGAAGTGGAAACTGAAAAGCACAGTTATATTTTCGGAGTTCCTGTTCTCTGTGCAGAAAACGCTGAAGAATACAGAGAAAAACTTGAAGAAGCTTTCAGGACTGACGGACCGGTTATTGTTGAAGCCAGAATTCAGGAAGGCGATTACGATGATGTTATTCTAAGGAATCATAAATAGGTGGAAAAGAAATGAGTAATATAGAGAGTTTATTTGCATCAAGACTTGATGAAATTCCGTTTTCCGGCATAAGAAAGGTTTTTGCCAAGATTCGTGAATTGGAAAGCCAGGGCAAAGAGATTGTTCATTGGGAAGTAGGCCGCCCTGATTTTGATACCCCGAACCATATCAAGCAGGCGGCTATCGAAGCGCTAAACCGCGGTGAAGTGCATTATGCTCCGAATCACGGTATTCTTCCTTTGAGGAAGGCAATAGGTGAACGCACAAAAATTGATACGGGTGTTGATGTAGACGGTGAAAACCAGGTAATAGTTATGTCCGGAGCGAATGAAGGCATACTTGTTGCCATGCTGGCTTTTGTAAATCCCGGTGACGAGGTTCTGGTTACCGATCCCAACTGGCACCACTATAAATCCATAACATCAATAGCAGGCGGTATTCCGGTTGAAATTCCCACAAGTGCCGAGGACGGGTTCAAAATCAAACCCGAAGATGTTGAAAGCAGAATTACCAGTAAAACAAAGATGCTTTGTATAACCTCGCCTGGAAACCCGACCGGCTGTGTACAGAGTAAGGAAAACCTCGAGGCCCTTGCAGAAATTGCAATCCGCCACAACCTGCTTGTAATATCGGACGAGATCTATTCAAGAATATACTACGGAGACGGTGAAGTAGCTCCGAGCATCTATTCGGTTCCGGGTATGCCGGAACGTACAATAATAATCAACGGTTTTTCAAAGATCTATTCAATGGACGGATGGAGGCTCGGGTGGACCGTAGCTTCACCGGAGCTGACGCAGTGTATTCTGAAAATACGCCAGTACACCACGGTTTGTGTTAATACATTTACCCAGAAGGGCGCTTTGATTGCTTTAACCGGAGATCAGACCTGTGTAGATGACATGGTGAAGGAATTTACCAAAAGGCGCGAGATTCTGATTAACGGATTAAGGTCTATTCCGGATATTACTGTTTCTGATTCGCTTGGCGCTTTCTATGTATTTCCGAATATCAGCGCCTACGGTCTGAGTTCCCAGGAAATGGCTGACTATCTGATTAATGAATACGGTATAGCAACGGTTGCAGGCAGCGTTTTCGGAACATCAGGTGAAGGCCATTTAAGAATAGCCTACTCATGTTCTACAGAAGAATGCGCCCGAGGTGTTGAAGTCCTGAAAAAAGCTCTGGCTGCTCTGCGGTCATAGGAACTTTATGAAACAATATAAAGTTGCTGTTGTCGGCGCTATGGGGCTTGTCGGCGGCGAGATGATAAAGACGCTCGTAAGAAGGAACTTTCCGGTGTCGGAGCTTCGCCCTCTGGACATTGCTGCAAACGTCGGCAAGGCAGTCGTTTTTAAAGGCGAAGCGGTTCCTGTTCAGGAAGCATGCAAGGCTAATTTTAAAGACATCGATATCGCAATCTTTTCTGCAGGCGCCGATGCCAGTATTGAACTGGCGCCGCTGGCCGTAGAAATGGGTGCAATTGTTGTAGACAACAGTTCTGCCTGGCGGATGGACGATGAATGTCCGCTGGTAGTTCCGGAGGTTAATCCTCATGACCTGGACTGGCATAAGGGCATCATCGCAAATCCGAACTGTTCAACTATACAGATGCTGGTTGCGCTGAAGCCGCTGCATGATGAGGGCAGAATCAAACGGATTGTAGTTTCGACCTACCAGGCTGCCGCGGGTGCCGGAATGAAAGGCATTGATTCTCTGTATGAAGAAAGTACCGCCTATTTGAAAGACAAAGAAGTGCGGGCTTCGAGAGGATTTGCCTACCAGCTTGGTTTCAATGCAATACCCCATATAGATGTTTTTCAGGAAGGCGGATATACTAAAGAAGAGAATAAAATGATTCTCGAAACTATGAAAATCATGGGCAGCAGGGATATTAAAGTTACTGCAACTTGTGTTAGAATACCTGTCGCGGTGGGACATTCGGAAGCCGTAAATATTGAAACTGAAAAAAAGATCACAAGAGAAAGAGCGCAGGAGTTGTTGAGAAATGCTCCGAGCGTCATTCTGAAAGATGATCCTGAATCCAACACTTACCCGATGCCGCTTTTTTGTTCGGAAGTAGACGAAACAATGGTAGGCAGGGTCCGGGAAGATTCTTCAGTTGACAACGGTCTGAACCTATGGATTGTATCAAATAACGTCCGAAAAGGTGCAGCTCTGAATGCCGTCCAGATTGCAGAAACTCTGGTTGAAAGGAAGCTTGTATAGATTATCTTACAGATTCTATCGCAGCAGATAGAATCTGTAAATTTCATCCAAGGTATAATATACAATTATTTCTATCGGCTGCAGTAATATAAGGGGTAAAACATCATGCGTAAAATAGCCAAATTCGGCGGAACAAGTCTTGCTACAGCGAAACAGATACTGAAGGTAAAGAATATTATATTATCAGACCCTGATATCAGAATCGTTGTGCCGTCAGCACCGGGAAAAGCGGATTCCGGTGACACTAAAGTTACAGACTTGCTTATTATGGTAAACAAATCA
>QKCC01000251.1 GCA_003245835.1 Spirochaetales bacterium
TACCCACCCCGGAAGGGCCGGCAAGCGCGACCGTAATTCCGGGCTGCAGCCATTCAGCCAGCTCGGGCAGACCGGTACCCTCAGCGGCGCTGACCGGCCGGACAGCAGCGCCCGGAGCAGAAGCCTCCGCGGTCATAACAGCTGAACTGCATTCATCCTCCGAGCAGAGGTCGGCCTTGTTCAGCACAACCACCGGCGTCGCGCCGCTGTCCCACGCAACCGTCAAATACCGTTCGAGCCCTGCAGCGGTAAAATTCCTTCCGCCGTTAAGCGCGAATACGATGAATATCACATCAATATTCGCCGCAATTATCTGCTCTTCAGTCGTTTCGCCGGCTGCCTTCCTTGAAAAACATGACCGGCGGCTGAAAACATGCTCAATCACGGCAAAGTCGGGGGTATTCACGCCGGAACCGCCGCTGCGGGCCGCGACCCAGTCGCCTACCGCCGGGTAATCCGCCCTGACAGCAGCACGGTAGCGGAAGGCGCCGGAAACTTCGGCCCTGACAATATCATCGCCGGCGGCCAGAAGGTATTCGCCCCGGTTTTCACGGACCACGCGCCCCAGGATAATATCTTCGCCCGCAAATCGGGCAAGCTCATCCTGCCCGGGAGGGGTTCCCCATTTTATTTCATTATTGTCTGTATCATTAGAATTCATTTAATATCTCCATCGATTTCTCTGCCCCGAAGGGCAGCGCCTTCAGGGGTTTCGCCGCAAGGGCGTACAGAATCTGCTCGCTGTCATCTGCGGCAATCCTGTTTGTTCTGAGAAAACCGCAGCTGATGCACCTGTGCACGATTGCCCATTCCCCGGATTCCTTAACCCAGACTGTAATAGGCTCCATCCGGCCGCGGCACCCGCACCTCCGGTCACCTGTTCTTAAATCCACATGCAGACTCCAAAGGCAGTCCGGACAATGGTTCCTCTGGTATCCGCCGGATTCACTCGGCACTACGGTTCGTCCGCAGTTGGAACAGATAAAACTGAAACTGTTATTCTGATGTATATGTCTTTCCCTGGACATAAGTATTCCTATGCAAATCAATATTCAAAGTGTAACTGATCGGAATAGATGCCCTGTTCTGAAAAATATCAACGAGATCTTCTGTGGGGATTAAACGGATAAATACCGGCCTTACCGGTTCTGATAAATCTTTTTTATTTAAAATGAAACTGAAACATTGACAGAAACTGTACCCGGTTTAATCCTGAACAGGAACATCCCATACTGCAAAATCTGACATTAACGCCTCCTTGGTGCAAATGATATTAAACAATATACGGTATCTGTCAATTTATGGCAAGATTAAATTCAGGCACCCGGTAAAATAGCCTGCTGAGTTCAGAAATTATAAACTACCGCAAACAGCGGAATGAACATCGGCTCCCTCCATCCGGTCAGAAGCTGATGCTCGAACATCACGGCCGCCGCCGCGCGCAGTCCAAGGGCCTGTTCTTTATTAAACCTGTATGAAACAAGCACCCCGGCACCGGGAAGGAAGCCGTAATACGGGTCGTCTATATTAGGGTCCCAGTCGACAAACCGCCCCTCAATAAAATCAAAATACGCAAGCGGAAGCCCCGCTTCAAAATCCAGCTGAAAGTGTTCTGCCGGAAGATTTAAATGGTATACGACCAGGGCGTTATAAGTCATCATTGTGAGGCCGAATGGAGCAAGTCCAAGCCCGGCTTTAAGTCCGATTTCGTCACTGAAATAGTATTCGACGTCAAAATTAAAAGTAAGCATCATCGACAGTTCCAGAGAAAAATCCCATGGACGTTCGGTCTGTTCTTCCTGTGCCGACAGACCTGCCGCAGCCAGAGTGAAAAATAGAAGCAGGACGAAAATCAGTCTGCTCATAATTAAAGTATACCACAGATATCAGGGATTATGGTTAAAGCTGCTGCTGTTCCCGAGCATTATTGATTCTATGTCGTGAACTTCCCCTACTTTTGTAAAACGGACGCTGCGGATCTCTCCGTTATTCGGAAATGCGGCAGGGTATTCGGGCAGGGTATTTTTGAGAACGGCCTCGATCAGCCTGAGTGCTACAGCGTGGGTTACTATCAGAATATTGGCTTCGGACGGCAGGTCCTCGATTGAGTCCTCGATTGAGTAGAAGAAGGATTTTATCCTGCCGGCTACATCGGAGTAGGATTCGCCGCCGCCTTTCGGGAACCAGCTCCAGCGTTTCAATGTTTCGTTTTCATAACCTTCGAGATTTTTGACTTCATCGTAGTTCATTCCCGAAAAATCACCAAGATGATGTTCGGTCAGCCGGTCATCGGTTTCAATATCAATTCCGAAGAGGCTTCCGAAGGCCCCGGCTGTCTGTACAGCCCTGAGAAGCGGAGATGAAATAATCCTGTCTAACGCAATTTTTTCTTTTAATTCTGAGGCTATAAGATCGGCATCATTCCTGCCGTCTTCAGTCAATGAAAACGGCAGTCTGCTTGCCAGTATTCTTTTTTTATTAGCTTCGCTTTCGGCATGCCTTATGAAATACAGGTTACTCATTTTAAATCCCCTGATAACTATACCACAGTTATCAGGACAGGGAAAATACCGATAGGCTAGGCAACTGCCTTCGCTTTCCTGTTTTTCTCTTCATTTCCGTTCAGCTTCCGGACTTCAAGAAACAGAAGAACCGATGTCAGAATGGTTGAAAGCAGGTCAGCTGCGGGAAAAGCCAGCCATATACCGTTCAAACCTAAAAATCCCGGTAGAATAACGACACAGGGAATAAGAAAAATAAACTGCCTCGACAGCCCCAGGAACATTGCCTCCCTTGCCTTTCCAACAGCATGAAAATAGGAAGTTCCTATAATCTGAATGCTTGCAAGCGGCACAACCATAATCAGAAGCCTGATAACCCCTGCACTTGATGCCTTTATAGCGGGATCAGCCGTAAACAGCCCCATGCAT
>QKCC01000080.1 GCA_003245835.1 Spirochaetales bacterium
GGCGGTGCAGGCGACAAAGAAGCGATTCCGTCCGTAGAAGTTCCGGCCTCAGAGATTGAAGCGGGAATCGGTGTAATGGACCTCTTTGCAAGGACCGACCTCTGCGCATCACGCGGCGAGGCCAGGCGGCTTGTTCAGCAGGGCGGCGCGCGTGTAAACGAAGAAGCGGTTACCGATATCGATGCGGTAATTGGTGTGGACAGCATTGTTGACGGCGAGATTATGCTCAAGGCCGGCAAGAAGCGGTATTTCAGGGTAGTGGTGAAGTAGAAATAATCCTGATTCCGCATCAGAAAGGCACTGCCGGATAACAGCACAACCCGAAAAAGCTCCGGCTTTGCCGTCGATTTTTTCGGCCCGCACTGTCACCCGGCCGAGGCTTTGCGCAGGAGCGGAATCAGAAATCTTTTGTTTACCGGAAGGTTGCGGTGCGGTTAAGATGGCGGGGCGAATAAGTGTGCAAGCTTCCGGGTTCGTTCGGGGTTGTTAGCGGGACTGACGGCTGGATTCCGCTTCAGAAAAGCACCGCCGGATAACAGCACAACCCGAAAAAGCTCCGGCTTTGCCGTCGATTTTTTCGGTCCGCACTGCCACCCGGCCGCGGTTTTGTGCAGGAGCGGAATCAGAAATCTTTCGCTTGCCGGAAGGTTGCGGAGCGGTTAAGATGATGGGGGCGAATAAGTGTGCAAGCTTCCGGGATTATACCGGTTTTACAGTGTTTCCTGTGATTGGACAATGCGATAAAATTTGATTGCTGACGGCTTCTAAAAACTGCAGTTTTTAGAAACTTACCAAAATATTGCGGATGTTTATTTATTGACTGTTAAGGAAAATAAATAAACTCCAAGGCCTCTCAGATAACTCCAATTTTGAGTTATCTGAGAGGCACAAAATGCCCGGCGGATGTTTTTCTGCAGGGGTGGAGATATCATATTTGCCCGAGACGGAGAGGTTTTCCGCTTCGGGCTTTTTTTACTGCGTTGGATGGGTTGTCTATAGACGGCAATAAGAGATTAAATCGTCCGGGGTGATTTGATATGTACAAATATATGACGGTTGATTTGAACATTTTCATGGTGCTTCTTCTTCTGATAATCATCACCATGATCAACAGCAAGCAGTCGTACAAATCCTATTCAACACGGCTGTTCCTTAGGCTGTGCTGGAGCACGATTCTGCTTCTGACGCTTGACGCGCTCACATGGCTGCTGAACGGATACGACTTTGTGTTTAACTATGTTTCCATATATGCCTTCTACCTGTTCGAGACCCTGCCGCTTATAGCATGGCTTTGTTACCTCGACTATCATCTTCACCAGTCTGAAAAGCGGCTCAGGAAAAGGTGGTTTTATCTTCACCCGGCGATTGTTATCTTCATTATTCTTATCGTAAACGCTTTTACAGATTTTTTCTTCTATTTTGATGAGAACCACATGTATCAGCGCGGACCTGGAATCCCTGTGATAATGGGAATCAATTTCGCAGTGCTGCTGTTAATGATTTTTATAGCTTTAAAGCAGCGAAAGCAGCTGGAAAAAAGGGTTTTTCATGTTCTTGTAATGTTCGGTATACTGCCCATTATAGGCGGGATCGCCCAGATGTTTGTTTACGGGGCCTCCGTATTGTGGAATGCTGTAGCTCTGGCGGTAATCTCAGTCTATATATTTCTGGAAACACAGAAGGAGCTCCGGGACTATCTTACAGGGCTGCTGAACCGGCAGCAGATAGACGATTTGATATTTTCCCGCATCATTGATTATGAAAAGCAGGGCGGCTTTGCCGTCATCATGCTTGATATGGACGATTTCAAATACATCAATGATCTCTTCGGGCATAAGGAAGGCGACAGGGCCCTGATTAGGCTTTCTGAGATCCTTTACCATTCCGTAAAGAGCATAGACAGAGTTGCCCGTTTCGGAGGTGACGAGTTTTTAATCCTGCTTGAAGAAAACCGGACCGAAAAAATCATCGAGGTCATTGAACGTATTCAGGAACTGCTTGAAACCGAAAACAGATCAAATAACCGGCCGTACTCGCTTTCAGTAAGCACCGGCTACAGCATCTACTCGCCCGAACGGCATGAGGATGCCCACGAACTGCTTGTCGAGGCTGACGGGCGGATGTATTCGGACAAGAACGGGAAGAAAAAGCACTACGGAGTCAAACTGTAAACTGGTCGATGTCGTGTCGGACCTTGTCAGTGTAGGCCATTGACTCTGTTGAAATGTCCTTCAGCCGGCTCATTGCCTCATTTATCACATTCACACCGGCGGCGGTTTCCCTGATTCCGTTCAGAACAGAGCGTGACAGATCATGCAGGATGCTCATCGATCGATTGACGTCTTCCGAACCTGAGTTTATTTCCGCCGATGCCGACTGGATCTGGCTTGTTATATCGGACAGCGCGGTAACCGAGCCTGTTATATCAGTTGTACCCGTCGACAGCTGCGCCATAGCCGAGTTTATCTCTTTGAAGGTTTCAGTGAAATCTTCAATTCCTTTTTCGACATTCTGAAACGATCGCTGGTTTTCTTCGGTTGCTGCATAAGCTTCTTCAACGATGCCCGTGATTCTTCCCAGGGTTTCGTCAATAAGATGAGCGTTTGAACCGGTTTCTTCCGCCAGTTTCCGTATTTCAGAGGCGACAACAGCGAAGCCCCGGCCCGAATCTCCGGCATGGGCGGCCTCTATTGCGGCGTTCATCGCAAGCAGGTTTGTCTGTGCCGATATCTTGTTGATGACCTCGGTGATGTTGCGCATACTGCGCGACAGTTCGGCAACCTGCCTGATGATTTTTTCCGTATTGTCCATATTGGTACTGGTTGTTTCGAGCTGGTTCATAAGCGCGGATGTCTGGCTGCTTCTTTCATTTACCATTCCCGCGACATTGTTGATTGACGCTGCCATCTGTTCGACCGACGCCGTCGAACTGCTGACGGCTGCCGACTGGCTGTCGATCTGCTTCGATAATGAGGACAGGTTCGCCGCTATCTGGTTTACGGCTGCCGCGGCTTCGGAAACGATATTATCCTGCTGCTCCACCTGGCGGGACATTTCGTTCATGCTCGCATCCATCTGGGCGACAGATGAGGAAACGTCACCGGCTGCTTCTGAAAGATGATCATTCAGCCTGTATTCCTGCTCGGCGGATGCTTTCAGGTTTTCGATGAGCGAACTCAGGGAATCAAAACTGCTGTTGAAATCGGCTGCAAGTGTCCCGAACTCATCCTTTCCGGGATTGTTCTCTCTGTTGTTCAGTACGCCGTCCGCCAGATTAGACGAGTAGCGTTTTACCAGTTTCAGTCCCTTGCTGATCATCCATAACAGAAGTATTCCGATGATGATTCCTCCGAGGGGAGTTATGATCATTGTTATCAAGGATATAACCTGTATACTGACCTGGATCTGGTATATCTGGTTGAAGTCTGATTCCAGTGTAGCCAGGGTGTCATCAATAAGTATGTCTAATTTACTGTTCAGCTCATCAGCAATCGGATCAAATTTACCCATAAGGAGGTTTCCCTCGGTTCCGCCGATATTTATATAGGTTTTTGCCATCTGAACACCCGTGTCGTAATAGATTATAAGCAGTTCGAGTAATGAAGATAATTCATGCGCCAGACTGCTGTCATACGAATAATCAGCAAGAAGTGAATTTATTGCCTCGGATGCCTTGTTGTATTCAGACTCAGCGCTTTCAAACCCGTTATTTATTACGGATTCGGAGTGCGTCAGCGATATATCTGTCAGAATCTGCTGAATCTGTCCGACATTTACCTTCAATTTCATAAGTTTTTGCGCTTCAGGCAGGATTTTCAGATGTATATTCTGGGCATAGTCCCCCAGGCTTGCATTTTTTATGAGTGTTAAGGAGGACATCAGTAGGATTAAGATTATTATCATTGTAAAAGAAGCTATCATGCTCTTTTTCACGGAAAACATAAAATGTGTACCTCCGGGTAATATCTGCATTTAAATTATAATAAATAAGAAATGAGAAATCCAGTTTAACACAGAAAAATAATATAGTGAAATGATAATATATAAATTTGACGGGGAGTGATTGAATGTTTCCGAAAGGCTGCCCGTCAGATTTCTCATCAGGGCAGCTGTCGGGATGATTAAATTGTAAAACGGTCTATGTCGCTTTGAACCTTAATGGTTGAGTCTTTTGATTGATATGAAATGTCACGCAATTCTATCATAGCCCGGTTGATTTCGTTTGTTCCTACCGTCATTTCCCTTATCCCTGCCAGAACAGACTGGGAAAGATTTCTGAGACTGGACATGGATTCGTTTACACCTCCGGCACCGCTGCTGATTTCCGAAGATGCCGACAGAATTACGCTGGTTATGTCCGACAGCGATGTAACAGCCCCGGTGATTTCGGAGGTTCCTGAGGAAAGTTCGGTCATACTGGCGTTTATTTCCTGGAAGGTATTAGTGAAAATACCGATTGATTTTTCAACAGTCTCAAATGACTTTCTGTTTTCTCTTGATGCACTGCTTGCCGAATCCATAACCACGGATATCTGGTTAAGTGTTTCATCGATCAGGTGAGCATTTGAGCTGGTATCTTCGGAAAGTTTACGGATTTCATCGGCAACCACGGCAAACCCCTTTCCGGCATTCCCTGCGTGGGCAGCTTCGATAGCGGCATTCATTGCAAGAAGATTGGTTTGTGATGCGATGTTGTTGATAACCTCGGTTATGTTCTGCATTTTTGATGATAGTTCTGAAATCTGACTGATTACATTCTCGGTATGATCAAGGTTCGAAGCGGCTGCTTCAAGCTGTCTGTATAGTTCAGTTGTCAGTGATGTTCGTTCAAGAGTCACCCTGGCTACGTTGCTGATTGAGGCTGCCATTTCTTCTACAGCTGCGGAAGATTGAGTCACGGCGTTAGACTGATCATCTATTTTGGCTGTGAGCGACATCACACTTGAAGTGATCTGGTTAACTGCTGTAACGGAAGACTCTACAATCCAGTCCTGCTGCTCAACCTGCTGGGTCATCTGGTTCATGTTGGCATCCATTTCGGCAACTGCTGAAGAAGATTCTTCGGTTGCGGCTACCAGGTGTTCATTCAGTTCATGTTCCTGTTCCGCCGACAGTTTTATCGATCCTATAAGAGAACTCAGTGTTTCAAAGCTTCTATTAAAATCATCAGAAAGCTTTCCGAACTCGTTCTTTCGTTTATAGGCGGGTCGGCTGCTGAAGTCTCCAAGCGCAAGATTGCTGGAGTACTCATACATTCGCTTGAACCCGACAGTGAGCCGTCTTATAAAACTTATTGCAAATATAATGCTTATTAGCCATGCAAGTGTTGATGCCGCGGAAGAATTAAACCTGAGACGTTTCTGCATTGCTTTCAGGTCTTCAATACTGTCCATCATCCATTGCCGCTGTACTTCAACCAACTCCTGGACCCTTGAACTGATTTCGGCTGCATGCGGATCAAATCCCCCCATCAAAACATTCCCCTGTTCCGGACCGAAGTCAATGTAGGTTTGGGCCATTTCCTTCCCAAAGGCGTAAAAGGAATTAAGGCTCTTTTTTAGCTCGTAGAGGTCTTCAGTCCTCTCATCTGTGCTGGCGGAAGCTCCGCTGATTGAGTCGATCACACCTACAGCATTTTTGTAATACATTTCGGCCTGCTCAAATCCATCGTCAAAACCGTTCATAGCTCTTGTTGCGGAGATGTCAGTCAGCCATTGCTGAATCTGGATCACATCCTTTTCAAGCTTCTGATAGCTCATGGTCAACGGCATTATTTTTGTCTGGATTTCGTCAAGCTGTGTTTCACATTCAGTACTCTGAATGAATGTGACTGCAGTCATTGAAATAATTAAAACTATAATTATCCCAAAAACTATTGATAGTTCATTTTTTAAAGTGAGGTTCATTAAATTTCTCCAATTTTTGTAATTTACTGATTAAAATGATGAACCGATTCTGAACGAATTTGTAATAATTATCAACCTGATTGCTGCAATTATTTAACCCGGCGAGTGCTGTTCTGTGCTTGCCCGGCTAATAGCTGGATGCTATACTTGCTGTCATGGAAAGTAAAAGCGTAGATGCCCGCGGTGAATTATGTCCGAAGCCGCTGATTATGACAAAGAAAGCACTTAAGGGGTTCAGCGGAGAGCTGACTGTGCTTCTGGATAATGATACCGCATATGAAAATGTACAGAGATTTTTGTCCGACAATGGAAAGAGTTTTTCGGCAAATAAAAATAACGGCGAATATATGATCAGGGTAAACGCTGACGGTACCCCGGCAGAAAATACAAGGGCCGAGGATTACTGTCCGGTGCCTGTCAATCCAAGCCGGGATTCTTCAGCCCAGGCCTCCTATGTAATTGCGTTTTCAAGCGACAGAATGGGTACGGGTGATGATGATCTGGGCAGGATTCTTATCCAGGGATTTTGTAATACCATAAAAGAGGCGGACCCTCTGCCCGGGACCCTTGTTTTCTATAACAGCGGCGTTAAACTGGCGGCTGAAGGCTCTTCCGTACTGCCGGCGCTGAAAAGTCTTGAAGAGTCCGGAATAAAACTTCTTGTATGCGGAACCTGTGCAGACTATTTTGAGATAAAAGACAGAATAGGCGCGGGAATAATCTCAAATATGTACGACATCATGAGTGCCATGACTGGCGCCGGCCATATTATTAAACCATAACAGTACAGATCTGATTTTGTATGGAGCCCCTTAATTATTTTGATAATGCGGCAACCTCATTTCCCAAACCCAAAGAATGCGGCGATGAGGTACTGCGATACCTTAATACTGTCGGCGGCCCTTACGGCCGAAGCTTTTATGACAGGGCCCTCGAGGTATCGCGGACGGTTGAAGACTGCCGTGAACTTACCGCAGCAGAAATTGGAGCGGCGGACGCGGACCGGCTGATTTTTACTTCGAACGCGACTCATGCAATAAACATAGTTCTGAAGGGGCTTAACCTTGAAGGACGTGAGGTATGGATCTCCGCCCTCGAACACAACGCTGTTACTCGACCCCTGAAATTCCTTGAAGACAAGGGCCTTCTCCGTATAAAGATCCTGCCTTCAAAAGCCGGAGGGTTGGTGGACACGGAAGCACTGTCAAAAACCGACCTGAGCGGTGCAGGACTTGTGGTCGTCTGTCACGTGAGCAATGTGACAGGTCTTATTCAGCCGGTAGCGGATATTAAACGAGCAATATATAACACCGGGGCAGCAGTTCCGCTTATGATTGATGCAGCGCAGTCTGCAGGGCATCTTGAAATCAGGACAGATCAATGGGACATAGATTACGCTGCATTCACCGGGCATAAAGGTCTGCTGGGACCGACCGGAACCGGCGGGCTTTACATAAAAGATCCGTCCGTGCTTGAGCCCCTGATTAACGGCGGTACCGGAAGCCGGTCCGACAGCTGGGAAACCCCCGGATTTCTGCCGGATCGTTTTGAAGCCGGAACCCCGAATATAGCTGGTCTTTTCGGACTTGCCGGGGCGCTGAAAAACAAGCCTGTCCCGCGTCACAGCCGTGAGGACTTTTTATCGCTGCTGGATGCGGTAAAAGCGCTTTGCGGAATATCTGTATATGCGGCCCCGGATGCCGGGCTTCAGTCCGAAGTTTTTTCAATAACAGCGGAGTCTGCACAAGTTTCGCCGTCTGATGTCGGGATGAAGCTGTATCGTGATTACGGAATTGAAACGCGGCTTGGACTTCACTGCGCCCCGCTTGCACACCGGACTATCGGGACCTTTCCTGAAGGTACAGTGCGGATTTCTGTTTCACCGTACCACAGTCCCGGGGATTTTGAGCGTCTGTTAAACGCACTCGAAAATACTGCTTCGACAATAAGGGCCTGAGGTATCGAAATGAAGGTTTTCATTTTTGAATCTACCCGAGCCGTTATAAAATCCGAAAAAGCCGTGCGCACAGCCGGGATTGACTGCACTGTTATTCCGGTACCGCGATCCGTCTCACCTCACTGCGGGATGGCCCTTCAGTTTGACGAAGGCGATGAAAACGCCGCTTCCGAACTGCTGTCAGGGCTGGGGATTGAAATAAAAATCTTCGACCGGGGCGATGTTGTGCTA
>QKCC01000052.1 GCA_003245835.1 Spirochaetales bacterium
TCCTTCTGGGCTTGTTGTTGTAGAAGATACATACTACGGAGCCCTGGCTGCAATAAGGGCGGGTGCCGGTCATCTGATAATAACCGGCCCCGCAGAGGATCAGCATGATGAACTTGACGGTATGGAGGGGGTCCGGCAGTTCATTTCTGATTTTACCGAGATTGATAGAAGTCTATTTTCCGCGTTATAAACATCAAAAAAGCAGTGATCATGAAAACTCCCGCGGAACCGATTAAAAGGGCCCAGTCTTCGGACTGAAGGGTCATGAACAGAAAAGTATACACCGACACCATAACAGGCGCCATAACCCATGCTTTTCTGTCCTTCTTCAGGATTGCCCAGGTATACAGGCAGATCAGCACCGTTACGGCGGCAGCTGAAATCAGGTAGGACAGCCCGAAGCTTATATGTTCGGACAGCGACAGAAGCAGCAAATAGAATATAATGTTCGCGATTGCGGCTAGTATGTACTGAATAATATGCAGCCTTCTGCTGAAAAAATTCTCCAGTATAAAAAGGCTTGTAAAGGGCATCAGGATAAACAGTACCGCGTATTTTACCGCCCTTTCATTCTGCTCGTAGTGATCATGAATGCTGACAAGGCTGGTTTCAATATACGAGGAGGCTATCCGGTAGTCGTCGAACCGGGTCGCGTCATTCCATCTGACCGGAAGCCCGCTGCTGAGGCTGCTGCAGTTCCATACCGCGTCGAAGCCGCTGCCGGTTATACTGTGGCTGTCCGGAAGTACCAGCCCGCTGAATGACGGTGCCGCCCAGTCGGCCGACATGTCCAGTTTTGTTGAATCCGCCAGAGGCAGGATGCTGATTCTTTCGGCACCGCTAATGAGGATTCTGAAATCGAACTTCATGGTTTCCCCGGTATCAGGGCTTGTGCCTGAGAGCGGAATGCTGCTGTAGATTCCGCCTGATGTCAATGCCAGGTTTCTGCTGCCGCTCTGAAAGCTGATCGCTGTGCCGTTCCATGATGCGGATTCAATCTTTCTGATTCCCTTCTGGCTGAAAAACGGGATAACAAGTTCAGCGAGTTCCGGTGACAGTACCTCGTTGTCTTCGAGCATGCTGTCCGTTCCGGCCGTGCTGAAATTTCCCGACATTGAAATCTCTCCGGTGAAGATCGGGCTGTAAAAGATTCCCTTGAATTTATGTTCCGTATCGAGATTAATTTTTATATCGAGTTCTTCAGCCGTAAGCCAAATGCTGAAACTCTCCTCGATTATTTCGCTGCTTTTTCGTCCTTCGTCGCTGATAAAGATCTTTTCGACAGTCCTGGTGCCGGGGATCTTGATAACCGGCCCGCCGAAACGCAGATCCCCGCCGGCAGACGATGAAATTTCCTGTCTGACTTCATCCGCCCTTGAAGAGCGTTCCGATATGAGCGACCTGACCATAGATACCGGGATCAGCATAATCAGGGTGAGTACGATCAGTACCCCGGCTTTGAATCCCTGAGTTCCTGTAATTCCATTAATTCTGTTTTTCATTATTCCTCCGAAAAATTATTGCATTTTCTTTTGTTTTTCAGGATTGTAACCCCGGGGCGGATCATAAGAGCGGCGGGAAACGGGCATAATTATGGCAGTTGCCGAAAGTGGATTACAGCAGGGCAGGTTTATGGTATTTTATTGATATGTACAGAGTTGCTGTCGTAGACGATGAAAGAAATATCCGCAATCTGATAAGCATTGCTCTTCAGGAAGAGGGCTTCGATGCGGCCGAGTATCCTGACGGGGAGGCTGCCTGGGCAGATTTCAGGCAGGATATGCCCGATGTGATTGTCCTCGATATTATGATGCCCAGAATGAACGGGCTTGAACTCTGCCGCAGAGTCAAAAACCTGGCGCCGGCCACCCCCGTTATTTTTCTGTCGTCCCGCGATGATGAGTTTGACAGGGTGCTCGGCCTGGAGTCGGGCGCGGATGATTACGTCTGTAAACCATTCAGCATGATGGAGCTGATGGCCCGTATACGAGCGGCGGTTCGAAGGTTCAGCATATCCGCGGGCGTGCAGGGCTGCGAAAGCAGTTACGAGATTGACTTCGGCCCGCTTAAGATGTGTTCAGCCGAACTGCTGTGCATCTGGAACGGCAGCCCCGTCCGGCTTTCGGTGACCGAGCACAGGATTCTCGGATCGCTTGCAGGGCTGCCTGGTACTGTTAAGACCCGCGAGCAGCTGATGTCGGCGGCGTTTCCTGATGACTCCTACATCAATGAACGTGCCGCGGACAGTCATATAAAGCGGATAAGGAAGAAAATCAAGGAAGTGGATCCATCCGCCGAGGTTTTTGAAGCTGTCTACGGTCTGGGCTACCGGCTGAGGATCGGGGAGTGAAGATCAGCCTGCGGAAGATATCGGTAAAGCTGCTCGTTTTCAATGTGCTGCTGCTGTCTCTTCCTATGGTAAGCCTTCTGTACCTCGATACCTACGAGAGGCAGCTGCTTCGTTCGCAGGAATCTTCGATGATTCAGCAGGCCAGGACACTGAGCGCTGCACTTCAGGGTTCTGAAGATCTCGGAGCGGAAGCCCTCAGGATTATAGGTAATCTCAACAACAGGCTCGTGTCGCGAATAAGGGTTGTCGATGCCGGGGGCAGGCTGCTTGCCGACTCGGCTGCGCTGATGCCGGAACCAGGTACTGCTGCCGGGGTCAGGACAGCCGCGGAGGAAGATTATACGGATGGAGGTACGTCCGCTGAGGATACCCTGCTTTACAGGTTTGCTGTTTATCCGATTAACACAGCCCGGAATCTGCTTCTGCCGCCTTCGCCCGAACTCGAGGCCGGCGAGTACTACAGCGGCAAGACGACTCTGGACGGGCCTGAGGTAAAAACAGCTCTCGAAGGCCGCTACGGTGCCGCCACGAGGATATCTTCAGGCGGTCAGCGTTCAATTAACCTGTATTCGGCAATACCCGTTTACAGCAGCAGCACCGAAACCGAGGTCTCCGGTGCTGTCCTCGTGTCCCGTTCCACATTTCAGATTCTCAACTATCTTTATGAACTCAGGCTCGACATTATCAGGATCTTTCTCATCTTTCTGCTGATCTCGGTACTTCTTTCATTCGGTCTTGCTATGAGTCTGACTATCCCTGTTGTCAGGCTGAAAAATGAAGCGGGCAGTATTCTGGATGAATCCGGGAATTTCAGAAACCATTTTACCGGTTTCCGGCGCGGAGATGAAATCGGTGAACTTTCGAGATCCCTTACGAGGCTGAGTTCCGATCTTGAAAACAAAATGGAATTCATCGATAAATTCACTTCGGATATGCTGCACGAGCTTAAAAATCCGCTATCCACGATTAAGAACGCGGCTGTGCTCGCGCTGGAAGTTCCGGGCCGCAAGGAAGAACTGCTTGGGAATATACTTGAAGAAGAAAAAAGGATGGAACGTCTGCTTGGCGAACTGAAGAAGGTCAGCAGCCTGGAGAACCGGTTTGAGAATGAAAGGACAGGGAATGTAAACCCGTCAGAGGTTCTTCCGGTTATCCTGTCACGTTACCCGGCTGTTGTCTTTCATGACTTTTCCGATTCCGGATGTGCGATCAATATAAACATCGACAGGTTTGTTCAGGCGGTTGCCAATCCGGTTGATAACGCCGTCTCTTTCAGCCCGGAAGGTGCAGCTGTAGCTGTCAGCCTGTTCGCTGAAAGGGGCTTCTGCAGAATCGAGATTGATGATTCCGGCCCCGGACTGGCTGAGGGCGCAGAGCTGAAGGTCTTTGATAGGTTTTACTCGGAGCGCACGGAAGAATCGCGCAGGGAGCACTCCGGGCTTGGACTCGCTATCGTAAAATCGATTGTAAGCTGGTACGGCGGAAGCTGCTCACTGCAAAACAGGGAAGCAGGCGGCTGCAGATTTACAATGAGCCTCCCTGTCAGCACTGTTTGAGTATATGTGCAGGATTGTCTGCAGTAAGTTTTGTGCTTTTTACATTATTTCAATTTTTTTTAATGATTTTTTAAAATTTGTGTAACTTTTGTATTGTTCAATTATTTATAAAATGGATGGGAGGAAAATATTAAAAACTTTATTGGAGGACACATGAAAAAGGTTGCCCTGATTGTTCTGTTCGTAATTCTTGTACTGCCTGCATGTCTGTTTGCTTCGGATGATTACGGATTCACCTACGGAGATTGGGAGATTAAGGGAGATCGGCTGTATCAGGAAGATGCCGACACCGGTATCGCGAAGGCATGGCTGGCTTATCCCCAGAGTGGTGTCGTTGAATATAATTTCAACGTCGGTTTGGAGGACGGTCTGTTTGAAGACGGACACGCAGGTTTTGGGATTCATATCTTTGTCGATAAGCCTGCAAAGGGATACAGCTGGGGAGAAGGCAAATCGTACCTGCTCTGGCTGAATTATGACAAGAAACCTTCGTCAAAAGATATTCCGGCCGGACTGAGTGTACAGGTTTATAAGAGTAACGCGAACTGGGATATGGATCTGATTCAATCGATTGATATCTCGTATCTTGAAAAGGCTCTGATGACCGCCCCGAAAGGTACCAAGCTTCCGATCAAAATTGTTGCAGACGGCAGGACCGGGCTTCTGAAGATTTATGACCCGTTAAAGGTCGGCGCCTATTACCCGCTGAAACTTGATATCAGCAAGCCTCTGACCGGTGCATATGTAACATTAAGAACAAACAGCGGAGCTTTCAGCTTCGGCTACTGATTTAGTTTATATCCGGGTGCCGGAAAAGGTTCCCGGGTACTTTTTTAAACAACCGCTCTATATTTTGGGCCGTTCGCAGAAGAACGGCCCATTTATTTATAATTCATTTGCGAAAGCTTTCAGTTTTTCGACCCATACATCGGTTTTCCGTTCGAACTTTGAGAAATGCACTTTTTTGACAGGTTCTCCTGCAATACCGCTCAAAGTTTCATATGCCTGTTCGAAACCTGTTCCTCCCATTGTAAGTACGTATGAAAGCTGTTTAAATTTTCCTTTATTGCTGTTCAGGTATGTTCGCACCGGGCTCGACGGCCTTGATGCCCAGACTGGGCTGCAGATAATAACCGATTCGTAGTTCTCCGGTTTCAGTTCGGGCTCTTTGATTTCTACAAGTTCTCCCCGCATGGATGAACGTCCAGCCGCCAGAAATCCGAACGGCCCCCTGTATTTCTTTTTTGAGATTATTTCTGCTGTATCGCATTCAAGATATTCGGCCAGTTTCTCTGCAACTTCTTTTGTTGATCCGTTTCTGGAGTAATAAACTACCAGTCTATCCGACATAAATCCTCCTGAGCATAATTCTTATCTAAGATACCTGCTGCTTCTGTCGATCTCATCTATGTATTTTGAAAATACACCCAGATCGTACGCCAGGTCAAATACTGTATAGCGGTTCCTCATGCACTGTGTTTTTGCGTAAGCGGCGATTGCGACGGTCCGATCCATGTCAATGTCTGAGGGGCGGACCGGGCATCCGGCCGCATTCAGCATTGCCTTCATTTCATCATAAGACGGAAGCTGTTCCCGGATCCTGATCCGCAGCCCGTCCCAGCCGTTCTTTACGGCAGTCAGCCTTTCCCGGAGTCTCCCGCGGTCGACATATTTCATTCTGCAGATGCCAAGGTATTCTTCCCATGACGGCAGCATTTTCATGTTGCCTTCGATCTCGGCAGCCCTTGTCTCCCAGTCAGGGTAGGATTCGACTGAAAAATCTATGTCGATCTCCCTGGCCTCCATCGAGAAGAGCAGTTCATACATTGCTGTCACACACATTATTCCGAGTGATACCTGGAAGCCGTGTGAGACCGGGTTTCCGTCGGCGCCCAGATGGCCCGACATCTCCCAGATATGGCTGAACATATGCTCGGCTCCGGATGCTGCCCGCGAAGAATCCGCGGCCGGTCTTGATCGGCCGAGGATCTGCATGGCAAGACCGCTCAGGTTCAGCCCTTCGAAGACCCCGGAAAGCTTCTCTTCATCGCCGGATGCAAAGGCTTCCGGTGATTCAAGCCAGCCTTTGAGTTTAGGCTGAATAATATTCCAGACTTTCTCTTCGATGGGGTCAACCCCGACAAAATCCGCAATAATCCAGTCGGCCCCGGCAGTCAGTTTGCTTGCAAGGTCTCCGTAACCGGCGGCATTTGCTTTCGCCGGTGCCGATTTCAGGATCTCCGTATCGGCAATTACCACTTTCGGTGAGGGGCATTCCATGGTCTGTTTTCGCCCGTTTTTGGAAAGGGCTGCGCCTGAAGAACAGTACCCGTCCATCGAGGCGGCTGTTCCAACGCACAGGTAGGGTCTGCCTGTTTCAAACGATGCACGCTTTACGAGATCGTTGATTGTGCCGGAGCCGACCGCGGCAAGTACCGGATTTTCTGACTCCTCAGCCTTTTTGATTACTTTAAGAACGTTGTCGTAATCTGCGTGAAGGTAGGGCGGGACATCGAATATCAGCGGATCTTCACAGGCCGCTCCATCCTCTTTCAGCAGAGAGTAAAGCCTTTTTCCCGCAGCGTTCCAGGTATTTGTGTCCGCAACAATTAATACGCTGCACCCGGGCCAGTATTTTTCTATATATCCGGCCGTACCGGACAATGCATTTCGGCCTATAACAAGGGCCTCAAGATCTTCAGCCGAAGCCAGTATTTCATTAAGTTCCATGCCGTATTTTAACATATCCGGGAGCAAAAGCTACTTGGTTTTTTGGATGCGATAAGTTAAACTGGTGTTGAACGGAGAATAATTTTATGTATAGCGGTAGTTTAGCTGATTCTGTTCAGTTGGCGATTTCAATTAATTGTTTATCGCTGCTGGTTATTATCACGGGTATTTACTTTATTTATTTTTATCAGACTAGAGAGCGGGCGTTTTTTGCCGGGGCAGTTATTACGCTTGATGTAATGCTTTTTGTTCTGGCCGAAACAGTGATAATAATCTCCGGATGGCATAATAATTTGTCTCTGGGGCGACAGCTGCACAGGGCCGAACAGGCAGGGATTCTCCTGTTTTTGACGACCCTGCCGTATTTTCTGAAACATGCTTTTCCTCCGGGTAAAAAAATACGGCGTGTCCTCGATGCAGCATTCTGGCTTGGTCTGGCCGGAACCGTTTTTATTATGACAGCCGCTTATGTATTTCCTGATTCACTGATCGCAGTAGACAAACCGTCAGCTACACCGGCGTTGTCCCCCGGTGATTTTACAAGGGGTCTTGAAGGTCCGCTCTTTATGGCAAGGGACATTGCCCTTGCGGCATTTATTATTTTGGCGCTGATCTATTCAATCATCTATATAACCAGAAAAAACCGGACTTTTCAGAGTCTCTGTCTTTTTCTCGGATTGCTGATTGCAATCATCGGCGGGATTGATGATATACAGTATGTTTATTCCGGTCACAACCTGTATCTGGATAATCTCCGGTTTTCCAGGTTCACCCTCGGTGCGACGATCATGCTCCTGTTTTTTCTTGCCGCTGTTTTTTCCAAGTTCTTCAGGGCGCATACGATGCTTGAGAAAATGGAACAGGACCTTGAGATCTCGGAGCATAAATATACAATGCTGATGGATGCGGCGGATGAAATTCTTTTTTCGCTTGATCGGGACTTCAAGATAATTTCTGCGAACCAGAAGGCGACAAACATGTTCCACCTTTCAGAGGATGAGCCGCTTGCATTTGAAGACTGCCTTTACCTCAATGAACTTGACGATGATAAGGACAACCTGTATTTTACCGGCCAGCTTCAGCAGCTCAGGAATAAGGGCGATATGCTTTCGTTCAATACCTATATCAAGGACTGGGTTACTTTTGAGCCTGTCGAGTACCACTTCAGGTTTGACTGTTTTACCGATGCCGGAAGTTTTGAACTGATTGGAAGGGCCTGGCCGACAGCATCTTCCAAGCTGCTTGAATTTGTAGAAACCGAGCGGCTTTCTTTGAATGTTGATAATTACATCACAATGGTCGGTGATATAGTAGACCGGCTGACTTCCAATGTAAAACGCTTTCTCGACGAAGGCGACGTGATGATGCTCAAGATGGGGCTTAATGAGATGGTTGTTAATGCGATGGAGCACGGCAACCTGAATGTTACATTTGACGAAAAGACCAGGGCCCAGGAAGAAGGCCGCCTGTTTGATTTTATGAGCGAACGAAGACAGCTTCCCGAATACAGCGGCAAGAAGGTCATGATTGATTACCACCTGGATTCGGAAAAGGTTATCTACCGGATTACTGACATGGGTCCGGGTTTTGATTATAAAAAAATTATGGATCGTGTAAAAAATGAGGTTAACCAGCAGGAACTGACGCACGGCAGGGGTATTATCATGACCCAGGCTGTTTTTGATAAAGTCGAATACAACAAGAAGGGCAACCAGGTCCTATTGATGAAAAATTTCAACAGGGAGAGATGATGAAAGTAATAGGGATCAACGGCAGCCCAAGAAAGGACGGCAATACCGCCGCGATGATCAGGAGCCTATTTTCGGTCCTGGAAGAAAAGGGAATCGAATGTGAATTTTTTCAGCTGGGCGGAAAACCGGTTAGCGGATGCACTGCATGCAACTGGTGCAGGGACAATCCGGTTGGAAAATGCGTAATAGATAACGACCGGATAAATGAGTGCATATCAAAAATGGCGGCTGCGGATGCTGTAGTAATCGGTTCCCCGACATATTTTTCTTCGATAACAACCGAAACCAAAGCCTTGATCGACAGGGGCGGACGCATCTGCCGGGCGCAGGGGCTTCTTAAAAGAAAACCTGCCGCAGCCGTCGTCCCTGCCAGACGCGCAGGCGCCATGTATGCATTTCACACAATCAATAACTTTTTTCTGATTCAGGAAATGATCGTTCCGGGTTCTTCATACTGGAACGTCAGCCTGTCTGCAGCCGAGGGTGATTTTGAAAACGATAATGAGGGTGTCGGCACAATTAAAACACTTGGAGAAAACCTGGCGTGGCTTTTAGGTAAACTGAACTGAAAGTCTTGTAATATAACGAATTATCGTCAGCGGCGGGTTTTTTCTTCGAAGGCCTGCCGTTTTTTTTGTACAAACCCGAATAATTTTGTAATAATTTTCCTTGACAGATTGAAATTTCGGCTCCATACTGAATGAAACGTTTCAAAATACGATTCATATTGTACATTTTGGAGGATGCTGGTAAGTACTATGAGTACTATAAAGGATGTGGCCCGGCTGGCCGGAGTATCGCTTGGAACTGTCTCAAATGTTCTGAACGAGAGGAAGGCTGTAAACCCGGAAAAGGCACGTCGTGTACAGGAAGCTATCGATGCTTTGAACTACAAGCCTCACCAGTCCGCGCGCAGTCTCAAAACCAGCAAAAGTATGAATGTGGCCGTAGTGCTTCCGGACATTCTTGACCCGATGAGGGCCAGTTTATTTACCGGAATTGAACGTGTCCTGTCGCAGCAGGGTTATGCTGTAAGTCTTTATACCACATCGGAAGTGTCCGCCAAAGAGACTGCAATAATTGAACGGGTATTGGAACAGCGGGCCGACGGACTGATTATTTCAACCTGCCAGCCGGAGAATGAACCGCTGTTCAGCCAGCTGCTGTCCGGCGACACTACCGTGGTACTTATTGAAAGAGCAGTGCATTCCGCTGATTTTCACCTTGTTGAATTTGATAATTATGCTTCGATTTTCAGGCTGACATCCGATCTGTTCAGTTCCGGAAATACTAATAATGTTCTGATCTCCGGCCATCGCGGTTTTTCGAGCGAGGACCGGTGCATGGATGCTTTCGCAGCTGCATGCAGAGAGCAGGGGGTAGACCCTGCCGGCAGGATGCTGACTTCCGGGTTTAATAAAGAGAACGCCTTCAAGGAATTTACCCGGTACCTTCAGAAGAACAGCCTGCCTGATAATGTTATTACGACAGGCACGCCTTTGATGAACGGGGTAATTAAAGCCCTCGAAATGCAGGCGGTTGAACATGACAAACGTCCCTGTTTGTTTTCGCTGTCCGAAGAAAACTGGGCCGGAACCCTGAATTCGGATTTTACGGCAGTTCCAAGAAGGCCGATTGCGCTCGGTGAGGCTGCTGCGGAACTGCTCCTTGCCGAAATGAATTCGGAACGTCCGGCGGATATTATAAGCCGGAAGATTTCCAATCTTGATTTCAGGACCGCCGTATACAGCAGGAACGGGGCAAGTACCGATACAAATACAATAAAGGTGCTGATGCTGAATAGCCCGGCCTATAAGGCGGTAAAGAGTCTGTCTCCGGACTTTGAACGAAAATACGGAATAAAGACTGAATTTACCGCTCTCGAATACGGTGAAATGTCTTCTGTTATTTCGGATGAAAACAGCAGGTCGGCTTTTGACGTGCTTCAGATCGATATTCCGTGGCTGCCCGACCTTGTTCAGTCCGACGCGCTGCTTGAGCTGGGGGATTACAATCGCGAGGTCGAGAATATTTCCAAAGAATTTATTCCGGGGGTTCTGTCAGCCTATTCCAAATTTAATGACGGAATATACGCGCTGCCGTTCATGTTCGGAACCCAGCTTCTTTACTACCGGAAGGACCTTTTTGAAGATTCATCAATTAAGCTCGGGTTTAAGGAAAAATACGGCTTTGATCTGCGGGTTCCCAAGACCTGGACTGAATTCAACCTGATTGCCGAATATTTTACAAAATCATTCAATCCGGGTTCACCGGTTGAATACGGTACGACCCTCGGCGGCAAGCTTTACAGCGGGGCTGTCTGTGAATTTCTTCCAAGGATGTGGGCATACGGGGGGTCTATCCTCGACAGCAGCGGAAGGCTCAACCCGGATACCAGTGCGTTTCAGAAATCTCTTAACGCATACAGGGAAAGCTATAAATACGCTGATCCGGATTCTGCCGACTACTGGTGGGATGAGCAGCTCAGGGATTTCAAGTCCGGAAAAGCGGCAATGATGATAATGTTTATCGCGCACGCGGTTGATCTTGCCGATGCGGCTGACTCGGTAATCAGCGGAAAGATAGGTTACGATGTAATTCCGGGAGGCAATCCGCTTCTGGGCGGCTGGTCAATCGGAATTAATTCAGCCAGCAGGAAACAGGCGGAAGCATTCAGTTTTATCAGCTGGGCGGCGTCAAAGGAGCTTGCGATTCCGCAGACAATACTCGGCGGTTCGACAGCTTCAATTTCACTGTATAAGAGTTCGGAATTGCTGACGATCTATCCCTGGCTGCCTAAGGCTGTGGAAAGCTTCAATATCAGCCGCAAGCGTGAAATCTCCAGAAAAACAACTGCGGGCAGACTTTCCGAGAAGGATTTTGAAATCATCCTCGGCCGTGCTGTTCATGATGCTGTAAGCGGAAAGATGTCCACTGAGGAAGCAGTGGATTATACGCTGAAGGAAATAAGTTCATTTCTATAGGCGTTAACATGTGTTTTAGACATACATCGAGATGTCATTATTTTATACAGGAGGGATAGAATTAAACATCAGTGTTTAATTCTATTTGAAATGTGAAGGGCGTTGCTTTTGATATTTCATCTCCCTAACATGCCATCCATGGCAAAAAATTAATTAGGAGGAAACATGGTAAAAACAGATTTTGGTCTTGATCTTCGAATTGAACCGGAAATGCCGAAAAAGAAAGATTTTAAGATTGGCTGCATCGGAGCCGGATTTATTATGAGAGACTGTCATCTTGTAGCTTATCAAAATGCCGGATTTAATCCGCAGGCTATCACATCTCTTAACAGGGAAGAATCAGAAACAGTTGCAAAGATGTACAATATTCCCAAGATTTACGACAGCTGGCAGGAACTTATCAAGGATCCTGAAATTGAAATACTCGATATAGCAATTCCGCCGGACAAACAGCTTGAAGTTGTTAAGGCTGCGGCAAAGGAAAACAGTCACATTAAGGGTATTCAGGTTCAGAAACCGATAGCAATGAATCTTCAGGAAGCAGTAGAGGTCGTTAAGACATGTGAAGAAGCTGGAATCACTCTCGGCGTTAATTCAAATATGCGCTACGACCAGTCGATGAGGGCTTTGAAGTCAATCCTTGATGAAGGACTCCTCGGCGAAAGAGTTATTGCATCCATAGACATGAGAGCTATTCCGCACTGGCAGGTTTTTCTTCAGAAATACGACAGAATAGAGATTCTGAACATGGGTATTCATCACCTTGATATCTTCAGGCACCTGTTCGGAGATCCTGAAAAGGTAACAGCAATAACAAGAAAGGATCCGCGGACAAAGTTCGAACACATCGACGGCGTAACCCAGGTAACCTACCAGTATGCAGATGATTTTATTGCAACAACGCTTGATGACGTCTGGGCAGGACCCCGGGATGAGGACTGCGAGCAGGACTATTATATCAAGTGGAGAGTGGAAGGAACCGAAGGTATTGCCCAGGGAACGATCAGCTGGTTTGCACCGACGCCGACACCGAGTACATTCGAGTTTACAACGAAGAAATATCCCAACAAATGGTTCAGGCCCAGCTGGGATAAGAACTGGTTTCCGGATGCTTTTGAAGGAACTATGGCACAGCTTCTCAGGGCTGTCGAAACAGGAACCGAGCCAGAGATCAGCGGCCGTGACAATTTGAAGACACTTGCTTCCGTAGAAGCGGCCTACAGATCAATTGCGGAAGAACGGACTATCCATCTTGCGGAAGTCCTTAAAGAAATTGACTAAAATATAGGAGATAATATGTTATCAGTTGGAATTTTCAGCGGGTATTTCCCGTACACATTGGACAAGACAATAAGCTGCCTGAAAGAAAACGGTTTTCAGACTGTACAGCTTGACCTTTCATTCAAGGATATGGACTTTTCTGCAGGGACAATAACCAAAGAAAAATGCCACAAGGTCCGGAATGCATTCCGTGATGCAAACCTTCCGATCTGCGCAATCTCAGGATACACAAACATCATTCACCCCGATCTTGATGAAAGGAAGAGAAGAGTCGGCTACCTGAAAGAAATTATCCGTCACGCCCGTGACCTGGGCACTCCCTACGTAATTTCTGAAACAGGAACCTACAACACCGAGAGCGACTGGGTTCACCACCCCAAAAACAAATCCGAAGAAGGATATGAAGAATGCGTCAAGGTTGTTGAAGAACTTGTACAGGAAGCATATGACCACGGAGCAGTCTTCCTCGTAGAAAACTACGTAAACAACGTTATCGGTTCCATCGATGAGGTTAACAGACTTTTCACCGATATCAACCATACAGCAATGGGTCTTCTGATGGATCCGACAAACTATTTTGACGATTCCAACATCGATCATATGGATTTTACACTCAACAGGATCTTTAATTCAGTCGCTGACAAGATCAAGATTGCACACGCAAAGGACTGTAAAAGGGCTGAAAACACCGGTGAAAAGCATGCTGACATTGATGCTTCAGAAGCTCATACCTTCAGGGGCGCTGGCGCAGTTGAACTTCCGGCTCCGGGTACAGGTTCACTGAATTATGAACTCTACTTCAAGAGGCTGACAGAGCTTCATCCGAATATTCCTGTTATTATCGAGCACCTTGAAGAAGACTATATTCCTACAGCTAAGAAGTTTGTTGACGATACGCTTAAGAAAGTAGGGTATTAAATGGAGATTACTGGAACAACGCCGTTCCGTGTGAGTCTTTTCCATGCTGTAACATGGAAAGTTAACGACATCACACAGAACAACGAAGTCTTAGACGCTTCATTATAGCTGTTCCAGTTTTTATTTTCAATTCAAAGTCCCGAACTGCGGAAATTTCTGTTATCAGTAATTGACCCGGTTTCGGGCGGATATTCTCAGGAGGAGAAAATGAAAAGAGCAGCTATCGTATTGATGGTGGCGCTGGTAATGGCACTTGTTACCGGAGGATTTGTTCTTGCTGAAGGTCAGCAGGAAAAAGCAGACGGCGGTTACGTAATCGGCTTCAGCAACGGTTATATCGGAAACGGCTGGCGGACACAGATGATCGACTCGGTTGAAGATCTTGCCGCATTTTACAAGGGCAAGGGCTGGATTAAGGACATCATCATCCAGAACGCAGGCCTCGATGTAAATACACAGATCGGTCAGATCAGAAACATGATCGCCATGGGTGTAGACCTTCTTCTTATTGACCCCAATTCTGAAACAGCACTTAACCCTGTTATTGAAGAAGCAACTGATCTCGGTATTCCGGTCATCGCACTTGACGCTCCGGTCACAAGCCCGAATGCACTCAACATCGTTATCGACCAGGTTCAGTGGGGCGCTAACCTTGCTGAATGGTTCTGCAAAGAACTTGGAGGAAAGGGCGACATCGTTATCGTAAGCGGTATTGCCGGACATCCTGCAAACGTAAACAGACTCAGGGGAATGCACAGCGTTCTTGATAAATACCCCGGCATCAAAGTGCTTACAGAAGTAAACGGAAACTGGGACCAGGCAAGCGCTCAGCAGGTTGTTTCCAACCTTCTTTCTTCCTATCCTAACATCGACGGTGTTCTTACTCAGGACGGTATGGCACTTGGAACTGTAAACGCTTTCCTTGCAGCCGGACGTGATGTTCCTGTTGTAACCGGTGAACTCATGATGGGTTTTGTCAAGAAATGGAAAGAGCTTAAAGACACAACCGGGTTTTCTTCCTACGGACAGAACAACCCTCCCGGAATCGGTGCTACTGCTCTCGGAGTCGGCGTGAGAATGCTTATGGGTAAAGAACTCAAAGACGGTCTTGTTGAAAACGGAAACTTTTACTACTACTCTGTAAAAGATCACGTTACCAACGACAATCTCGACAAGTATTTTGATAAATACAAAGACGAACCCGATTCCTACTTCATCGATGAATGGCTGAACGAAGCCGAACTTGACGCTCTGTTTAAATAAGTCTGTCTCAATAAACCGCCTGTGAGCGGTGTTTATCCGGGAGAAGTCCTCTTCTCCCGGGCTAATTTTCAATTGGAGTATTTCTATGATTCCACAGAATAATGTTCTGTTCGAAGCCCGAAATATAAGCAAGTATTTCGGAGGCGTTACGGCCCTTTCGGACGGGAATCTGAAAATATACAGCGGCAGGATATGCGGACTATTGGGGGCGAACGGTTCCGGTAAGTCAACGATATCCAAGATTATCAACGGTATCTACCAGCCCAGCGGCGGGGAGCTTCTCTACCGGGGCGAACACGTAGAAATAAATTCGCCTGCTGCGGCGGCAGCCATGAATATCGCCATGATACACCAGCACCTGAGCCTTGTGCCGGAGCTGACCGTGTGGCAGAACATCTGTCTCGGCATAGAGAAGCGGGGCCGCGCCGGGTTTATGGATGATCCGGAATCAAAAAAAGCGGCTGAAGCTGTCCTCCGGGAATTTTCAGAAGAAATTGATCTCGAAGCACAGGTTAAAAACCTGTCGCCTGCTGAAAAGCAGTTAGTTGAAATTGCAAAGGCATTTATCAAGGAGCCTGAAATCCTGATACTTGACGAGCCTACGGCGGCACTGGAGCAGGAAGAAGTAAAGAAGCTGTTTGCTGTTTTAAGCCGGTTCAAAGACCGTATGGCGATGATTTTTATCTCGCATAGAATGTGGGAAGTTTTTCAGATATGTGATTATATTACGGTGTTCAAGGACGGTAAGAGCGTCGGAGACATCGATTTTGCTGTAGAGACCAAAGATGAAAAACGTATAGTCTCAATGATTACCGGTGACGATGAAGGCTGTGAAGAACGTGAAATACTTCCCGCCTGTGAACGAGTGAAAGATACGCAGTTTGAAGTTAAGGGCCTTGAACTGAAAGGCATGCTGCATGACATAAACCTCAGCATAAAAGAGGGAGAAATTCTCGGGATATCCGGCCTTCAGGGTCAGGGACAGGAGGAGCTCCTTCTGGCGCTTGCAGGCTACCTGCAGTGCAGCGGCGGAAGTTTTCATTTCAAAGGTAATGAGATAAAGATCAGGCATCCTAAGAATGCAATATCGAGCGGTATTGTGCTGGTTCCCGGCGACAGAAATGAAGAGGGCCTCTTCACGCAGCATGATATAAACACCAACCTCGTGTTTCCGCAGTTTTCGGGGCGAAGTCATAGGGGACTGCTCGACAGCGCTTCAATCAGGCAGGAATCAATTGCTGTTATGAAAAAGCTTTCAGTTGCCGCCCACAATGAAAACCAGAAGGTCAGTGAGCTGTCCGGAGGAAACCAGCAGAAGGTAGTCGTCGGTAAATGGCTTGCGCTGAAACCGAGAGTACTGCTGCTGTCCGACCCCGCAAAGGGTGTAGACGTTCACGCAAAGGAAGAGCTCTACAATGTTGTACGTGAACTCGCAGAGACTGGTACATCGGTTATACTTTTTGCCAGCGACAATACAGAGCTGATTTCTATCTGCGACAGGATCTGCGTAATGTTCGAAGGCCGGATTGTGCAGGACCTGGAAAATGACTGCCTTACTGACCAGGTTCTTGTGACTCATGCGCTCCAGGTCGGCTGCGGAGAGGAGAAGAGTGATGAATAAAATATTCAGACAGGTAAAAAACAGCACGATTTTTCCGGTTCTTGCCGTTCTGCTGCTGCTCATAATAATAAATGCGATTATTCAGCCGAGATTTTTCGGGTTTGTCGCTTTCAGGATTAATTCCGCGACTTTTACCCCGATGATTCTTGTTGCTATGTCACAGGCAATCGCTATTCTGCTTGGAGGAATCGATCTGTCGGTTGGATCCGCCATTACCCTGATTAATGTCGTTCTTGCGTCAATGATGCGGGATTCATCGGTGAGCGTCATTGGTGCACTCGCTGTTGGGCTTCTTATAGGCATCGGCATTGGTCTTGTAAACGGATTCACTATCGGGGTACTTAAACTACCTGCAATGGTGGCGACATTTGCCACTTCGTCCATATGGTACGGTATTTCTCTGATCATCATGCCACAGCCGGGCGGTTATGTTCCCCCGTTCTTCTACAGGCTGTACAAGAAGGTCTTTCTTTTCCTTCCAGCACCGCTGATTCTTATAATTATAGCCCTGCTGATCTGGTATGTGATAACAAGGCGGCCATTGTTCCGCTACATTATGGCTGTCGGCGGAAATGAAGCTGCGGCTGACGCTGCGGGTATAAACGTAATTGCGGTGAAGCTTAAAGCCTTCGCTCTTGCGGGAGTTTTTACAGCGCTTGCGGCAATAGCCGTAACCTGTCAGGCAGCTTCCGGTGATGCGAGCATAGGCGCTCCGTTCACGCTTCAGTCCGTTGCGGCAGTTATTGTCGGCGGAATCGCGTTCAGCGGCGGACGGGGCCGGATGATCGGCGCAGTGGCCGGGGCCCTTGTTTTCGGGTTCCTGACCAATGTTGTCTTTTTTGCCAATATTCCGTCGCTGTACCAGGAGCTGATCCGCGGACTTATTATCATAGCTGCGCTTGGCGTCGCAATATTACCCAACCTTAAACCATCATCTTTAAAGGCGGGAGGCTGATATGGCGGAAAATGCAATCAGAAATAAAAACGGTTTCAGTTTAAGTTCTTTAAAAGAAAACCGTGTTGCCATGGCATATATAATTGCCGTATTATTAATTCTGCTGGGCGGGATAATAAATCCGGGATTTCTGCACCTCAAGCATCTGCTTAACATTCTCAGCCTGTCGTCCTTTCTGGGCATAGTTGTACTTTCGCAGACGATGGTAGTACTCTCAGGCGGGGAAGGCATTGACCTTTCGGTCGGAGCAATAATCTCGCTGAGTACAGTTATAGCATCGCAGGTTATGAACGGTTCAAATGCAAGACTGGTCCCCGCAGCACTTATTGTTCTCGCGGTAGGATTTGCAATCGGGCTGGTTAACGGTGCCGGGGCGGCTTTCCTGAAGATACCGCCTCTTGTAATGACTCTGGCGATGTCGAGCGTCGTTCAGGGTATAGCTCTTGTTTATACCCAGGGACAGCCGAAAGGCCGCGCGTCAAGTATTCTTGTTGCAGCCGGATCCGGAAGGACCGGCCTGATTCCGAATATTGTGTTTGTCTGGATAATAGTAATTGCCATCGCCGTTATTATCCTTCAGAAGACCCGGACCGGTAAGATTGTATACGGAACCGGTGAAAACGATTTGACTGCTGAGCTGTCGGGTATCAGGACAAAGCTTGTCCGCTTCCTGGTTTTCGGGTTCAGCGGGATGATAGCTGCATTTGCGGGGCTATGTCTGCTTGGGTATACCGGAACGTCATATCTCGACCTTGGTTCGACCTATGTGATGCCGACAATCGCCGCGGCAGTTATAGGCGGAGTGGCCCTTTCGGGGGGCAATGGTTCTTACCTCGGGGCAGTTGCCGGAACGATCGTACTTACCACTTTGAACAGTATTATGATTAGCCTGAAGTCCGGGGAAGGCGGACGGCAGATAGTATACGGGGCTGTAATCCTTGTTGTACTCACTATATATTCAAAAAGAGAGAGGAGATAACGTGAACCATAAAGAAAGAATACTGGCTGCATTAAACCATAAAACCGCTCCCGTCCCTGTTGATTTTGGAGGGTTCCCGACAACCGGAATACATGTAACGATTCTTGAACAGCTCCGGGATTATTACGGGCTGGATAAGCACCCGGTCAAGGTTTTTGAACCTTACCAGATGCTTGGCGAGGTTGAAGATGATCTCCGTGATGCGATGGGTATTGATACAAAACCGCTCTGGGGACAATGGACCATGTACGGTTTCAAGAATGAGGATTTCCGTGAATGGAAAACCCCCTGGGGACAGGATGTTCTTGTTGCACGTGATTTTGTTACAACCGAGAAGGATGGCGATCTTTTGATTTATGCCGGAGGCGACAGGAATTTTCCCCCGGCGGCGGTATTGCCCGAGGGCGGATATTTCTTTGATTCTACTGTAAGGCAGAAGCCGATAGTTGAAGACGAGCTGAATCCCGAAGACAACCTTGAAGAATTCGGTCCGATTGGCGAAGCAGATCTTGCGTATTACAAAAAAATGGCCCTGGAATTTGCGAACGAGTCCCGTTATGTTGTAGGAAACCTCGGCGGAACAGCGATAGGTGATATTGCCTGCGTTCCCGGTCCGATGCTAAAGGACCCTAAGGGCATACGCGATGTTACTGAATGGTATATGGCCACTGCGATGAGGCAGGACTACCTGCACAAGGTTTTTGAAGGCCAGGTCGAAACGGCCCTTGCCAACCTTAAAAAGATACATGATGTTCTGGGCGACACAATCTCGGTAGCCTATATGTGCGGAAATGATTTCGGAACCCAGAATGGTCCATTCTGTTCAAATGAAACCTTTGAAACACTCTATATGCCCTACTATAAAAAGATGAACGACTGGGTCCATGAAAACACAAACTGGAAGACTTTTAAGCATTCATGCGGAGCTGTTGAGCCTCTGATACGTGATTTCATCGATGCCGGTTTCGACATTCTTAACCCGGTTCAGTGGAATGCCGCCGGAATGGATATGTACCACATAAAGAAGGAATACGGAAAAGACGTCGTATTCTGGGGCGGCGGGGTTGATACCCAGAAGACGCTGCCGTTCGGTACCCCTGCAGAAGTCAGGGCTGAGGTCCTGAAAACCTGTGAATGTTTTTCAAAGGACGGAGGGTTTGTTTTCAATACAATCCACAATGTCCAGGCAAAGACCCCTGTCGAAAACCTTGTCGCAATGATAGACGCGGTCAAGGAATTCAACGGAGAGAAATAAAAAATTATCACCGCCCGATTTGTTTCGGGCGGTTTTTTTTCCTTTTTTTTTCTGTAAATTTTAACCATCTGAATCCGATTATTCATCAGTATTATGCCGAGAATGAGAATAGTAGGCTTCTGAAATTTCATTTTCGGATGGCCTTCCCGGTTTGGAGGCATTTTGAGCGCATACAGAATAATTATACTTGATAACAGGTACAGCAGTTATGAAATCGAGAAGAACGTACTCTCCGAAATTAACAGTGTACCTGAGGTCTGCTGGCCTTCGTCAGCTGCCGAAGCGAAAGAAGTCCTTGCGGATGCATCTGCGGTAATATGCAACCTTTTTAACCTGGATGCGGAAGTTATTTCCGGTATGGAAAAATGTAAAATCATTTCGCGTTATGGAGTCGGATACGATAATGTCGATGTTGACGCCGCCGCCGAAAGGGGGATTGCAGTATGCAATGTTCCCGATTACTCGATGGAGGATGCTTCCGAGCACGCACTTGCACTGCTGTTTGCATGCACAAGAAAAATCAGCTACCGTGACCGAATGATTCGCAGGGGGCGCTGGAACCTTCATAATGATCAGCCCTGTTTCAGAATGGCGGGCCGCACGCTCGGGGTAATCGGTTTCGGACATATCGGCAGTACTTTTGTCAGGAAGATATCGGGTTTCGGGTTCGGTGAAATTCTCGTAGACAGCCCTAATACCGACCCTGCCCTGATTGGTATTGCCGGCGGGAGGAAGACAGATCTTGATGAGATCCTGAGGCGCAGCGATTATATCAGCATTCACTGTCCTCTGAAGCCCGAGACAGTCAACATGTTCGATGATGCAGCCTTTGCCAAAATGAAGGACGGAGCGATACTGATAAATACAGCCCGGGGACCAATTGTAAATGAATCGGCCCTCTGCGCCGCGCTTGCGGGCGGAAAACTGGCTGCGGCAGGTATCGATGTTTACAACGAAGACCCGCTGCGTAGTGATAGTCCGCTTCGGACCCTCGATAATGTAACCCTGACGGATCATGCCGCATGGTACAGCGAAGAATCGATCGTAGAGCTTAAAACCAAGGCTGCAAGAAATGTTGTTGAGGTTTTGTCGGGCAAAAAACCTTCGTACAGGGTAAACTGAGCTTGAGGATCCTGATTTTCTATTTTTCCGGCACGGGAAATACATCGCTAATTACTGAAGAGCTGTCCGTAAGGCTTAAAAATGCAGGCTGCCACATTGATGCGGTGTCTGTTGAGTCTCTCGATGAAAATCAGCGGGAGCTGAATCTTAATATCAGGAAGGCGGGCCTGCTCGGTTTCGGTTTTCCTGTGTACAAATTCAGCTTCCCCTCAATAATGGAAAAACTGAAACCCTTTCTTGAAAACCTTGCACCAGACGGGAAACCCTTTTTTGTATTTTCAACCTACTGCCGGTTTACTGCTTCAAGCCTTCACAGGATGGCTGCATTCGTTGAGCTGTCGTCCGGTTCTTCAGGCCCTGTGGCGATGCAGTCGTTTAAATGTCCGTCGAACGGTATTGCATCAATGAAAGACGCCAACAGCAGTGAGTATACGGAAGTGATGTATTTTGAACCCGGAATAAATACGGTTCTGGACAGCTTTGCGTTCGAAATTATCAATGGGGCCCGCGAGTACTATTCGGTTAAGAAAATAATTAAGCACCGCGGCGGCTTTGCTGATACAAACAGGGAAAAACTTGTCGGCAGGATTGAACAAGCCAGGTATCCGAAACTTAGCATAGATGAAAACTGTATTGTCTGCGGGCTTTGCGTCAGGAAATGTCCGGACAATAACCTCACTCTTGAAAACAGGGGAGGCGCAGACGGGACGGATGAACGTTATGTTTTAATCCATGACGACATGCACTGCCTGCATTGTCTTCGGTGTCTTCATATATGCCCGAAAAAGGCTGTGAGCTTCGGACCTCTCGTAACCGGACCGATGCGCTATACTCCTAAAATCCGCAAAGAACTCTTTCAGGAAGCTGCCGGTAAGCCTTCCGGGACGGAGGTTCCCGGGCAGAAGCTCACAAGAATCAGGTGGGCGCTTGGCAACTTCGGATACTATATGAGAAGCAGGAACAAAAATAGATCTGAATAACGAAAAATTTGGAATGTCACGCTATACTAAACCTGTTATGTGTAAAAAAAACAAGACCCGGCCTTCAACCCACTTTTTCCTGGTTTTGTTAATACTGTCTGCGCTTCTTCTTGCAGCAGCCTGCACGGTGCCGACTGTTTATCTTCCTGAAGGCGTCTATTATGTTGATTCGGAAAGCGGTGACGACAATGCTGACGGTCTAAGTCCCGACACAGCCTGGCGAAGCCTGGATAAACTTTCATACACTGTTACGGCGCCAGGTTCGCAGATACTTTTTAAATCAGGGCTTGTATTTCGAGGAAGTCTGCAGCCGTCTTCCGGTACGGCTTTAAAACCCGTTGTCTACAGCACATACGGCGGAGAGCAGAAGGCATACATCCAGAATTCGATTGACCTCGGTGCTGAGGATGACTGGACGCAGGCCGGTGCTGGTGTCTGGAGGGCTGCCGGAACTGTTTTTGGTGATGATGTCGGGAATATAATCTTCGACGGAACAATCTGTGCAGTCCGCAAGTGGTCGGTTACCGGGCTGACAGATCAGAACGATTATTACTTTGATCGTTTCTGGAAGGTTCTTTACTTAAAAAGTTCAACCAACCCGGCAGCTCTTCATGCTTCTGTAGAGGCTGCCCTTACCCGGCATGTCGTCGATCATTCAAATGTTTCATTCGCCGCGTTCTCGAACCTGCATATCCGCTACGGAGGCGCGCATGGGTTCGGGGGCGGAGGTACTAAAGGTCTATATATTCATGACTGCGAGTTTTCTTATCTCGGCGGCGGCTACCTCTATACAAGCGATGGCGAACCTGTACGATACGGCAACGGTATTGAGTTCTGGGGTGATGCTGCAGACAATACAGTGGAAAACTGCCGGTTTCACGATATCTATGACACAGGGGTAACCAACCAGAACCATAGCATGGCTGCGGTCCAGGATAACATAACCTACCGGAATAATGTAATAGAATCCTGCGGTCTGGCGAGCTTTGAGTTCTGGAACCGCCCTTCGTCCTCGGTAATGTCGAATATTAGCTTTGAGAACAATACCAGTGTAAATCCGGGCACCGGCTGGGGCGGAGAGCAGCGGCCTGATGAGCAGGGCAGTCATGTTTCGGTGTTCGGTAATGAATCACAGCTTGAAAAAATCAGTATCCGCAACAATATTTTCTACGGCGGCAACCTGATCTATTTTTTTGATCAGGGTACGTTCGACTCCCCTGAAGTCGAGGCTTACGAAAACTGTCTTTATCCGGTTGAAGACGGCAGTTATGATTACCTCTGCGTAGTATGGGATGATAAAAGCCTGGAGAGTTCGGTTAAATACGATGCTTCTTCGCTTCCTCTGCTGCAGGCTGATTCAGGAAGAGAAACAGGTTCAGTCAGTGCTGACCCGCAGTTTGAAATGTTTGAGTATCCGTATACGTTCCTGACGGGGTCTCCATGTACAGGCTGGGGTGCTTTGGCTGATTAGAAACCGATTTTGGAATTAAAAATTACTATCGATTAAAACTTGCAGATGAAGAGAACCTTGAATCCGGAAATCCTCTGTTTCCGGATTTTCTGCGGTTTCTTCCTGCATCTGCATAACTTACTGTTTTTAATTACTTATCAATTAACATATTATTACAGGTGCTGTGTTAGGATTTAATTAAGGATTATGTTAATTATACGTTAATTAAGAGTCATGGATTCTTTTGCTTTCTCGATATCTACAGGGCAGACCATCTTTTTTATAGTAAAAAGAGACAATAAGGGCAGAAGCGCCGCTGCCGGGAAAAATATCTTCCAGTTTACAAGGCTCAGTACGGCTGCTGCAAGCATTGGAAACAGTGCGGATGTTAAATTCAGCGCCCCGTAGATTCCTGAATACAGGGCGCGGCTTTTTTCAGGACTTATCTGTACAAGTACTGCTTCCGATCCCATTTTCTGTGCCCCCGAGAGTGCGCCCAGAAGAGGCACACAGATAAAAACCGTCAGCTTGCCGATGTCAAGAATCAAGAGTGCCGTGATAAGTACCGGCATCAAAAAACCGAGTAAGGCCTGTGTCCTCATCAGCCCCTTAAAGCCCAGCGGTTTCACAATCCTCGGCCAGACGAGATTGGAAAGTACCATTCCCCCGGTCTGCAGCAGCACAACGGTCCCGATGAAATTCCCTGTTCTGCCGAAATCTGAAATGAATATCCTGATATAAAACGGAATAAGTACAACTGCAGACGAAAGCAGGTTGGAAGTTACAGCGTAGTTGCGGAATGTACTGTCTTCTTTCAGAATCTTTCGCATCGATTTGAATATGCGGATCTTTTCTGCTTTTACAGTTTTCCCCTGCGGATCTTCCCTGATTAACCAGAATCCTGCTGAAGCAATTGCAAGCATTGACGCTGCTGCAATGAATAGCAGGCTGTAGCTCTTAAAGCCGTCTTCTGTCGCAATAATGAAACGGGTCAAAAGCCCGGAAATGAATATTCCTATGCTCCAGAAAACCTGTTTTCTAAGAAAGAATTTGCTTCTGAGGCTCTGCGGAATTGTGGAACCGATCAGCGAAACATAGGTGATTCCTGCGAAAGCTCCGCTCAGCGTGAATATTACCAGACCGAGGTATATCAGCATCAGTATTACGGCGGTTGAAAATCGTGCTGAAAAAGAAAGCAGAAACCCGATCAGGTAGAATGCCGACATCCGGGCATAAATTCCCAGCAGAAGAAACGGCTTTTTCTTGTGTCTTGCCTGCAGGAAGGGTGAAAACAGCAGCTGTGAAACAAGGGGTAGTCCCACCATGATTGTAGTCAGTATGCCAATATGGATCTCAGCCCCTCCGCTCTTTATTATCAAGGCAGGCAGAACAGTGTTAATCTCGGTGAAGGTGACGGCAAGTGCCAGGAAGATTCCGTGAATCAGAAAGCCGGCATAGCTGAGCTTTTGATCGGTCGTGGGTTCTGTGCCTGTTGCTGATGTTTCTTTTTTCTGCTCCATTCATTTATTATAGTATGTTTCAGCCTGGACGCAATGTTTTATAAGGAGATTTGAACACAGCACAATTGCTTTAATCTGAAATAGCAATTATTATTTAAGTATTAAAAGTATTTTTTATAAAAAGTAGGAGAATCAAAAGTATGAATCATGACGGAAAATTCAATTGGCACGCATTAATCCTCGGTATCATTTTAATGATCGGTGGATTTATTGCATTCTCGCATCCGGCTGCAAGTTTGGTCAGCATCGCTTTTATATTCGGGATTATGACAATCATCCGGGGTATTTATCAAATATATACCCAGCGAAAATTGAGCAAATCCGGGGTGACTGAACGGCTGAATATTAAAACCGGCTGGCTTATTCTTGTCGGTATAATCAACTTAATCTTTGGTATTTTTATACTTGTTAACTGGCAGGCAAGTATAATAGCCTTGCCGATCGTTTTTGCGGTGCTGTTTCTTGCTGAAGCAGTCGCCGGACTGTTTACGCTTCCTGAATACAGAAAGATGGATACGAGGATGTTTGTAATGAAACTGATTCTGAATATCCTGTATATTATTGTCGGTATCTTGTTGATTGCCAATCCGTTTGCAGCCGCATTCACAATAGTCTTTCTGGTTGGTTTTTATTTTACTCTCGCCGGAATTGAATTTATTATTTCGGCATTTAATTTTTGATGATTTATATCCCCTGCTGCAGTAACTCCGCAGGGGAGCAATAACGGGAATTTCTGTGCCCGATGTCTCTACTCAGGACGGTTTTTGCCGGTTGCTTTAGAAGGTTCTGCTGTTGCCGGATTTTCCGGCCAGTAATGTTTCGGGTAGCGCCCGCGCATCTCAGCTCTGATTGCCGCATAGCTTCCCGACCAGAATGCTTCAAGGTCAGACGTTGTCTGCAGCGGGCGCATTGCCGGGGAAAGCATCTCGGCTGACAGGTTTATTCTGCCTTCGCAGATTAGCGGCAGCTGGTTAAGCCCGTAGAACTCCTGCATTCTTCCGCGAACGACGGGTCGTCCGGGAATAGAGTAGTCTACAGTTTTTGACTGTCCGCCGCGAAGTTCGATCTTTTCCGGCAGCAGCCTGTCGATTTTCTCTTTGTTTTTCCATCCAAGCCGGTCTTCAAGCGCGTGAAAAAGCAAATCTTTGGTAAGTCTTTCACTCAGCCACGGGCTGAGCCAGTCTTCAAGACTGTCGATCAATGCATTCTCATCGAACTGCGGCAAATCTTCAATATGTACTGAAATTGCCGCATTCACCCTCTTCAGAAATTGCTCGGTTCTGTCGTCAACCGGCAGTATGCGGAGTCCATTACGTTCAACCTCTTTTTTTACAGCATCAATTTTCTGCATCTGTGACGGCTCTCCGGACGGAAGGTTTTTAATTCTGATAAAGCCGAAGCATTCAAATCGGCTGCAGCTGAAGTCTCCCTTTTCGGGATTGAACCGAACTTCGCTTCGGGCAACAAACTGATTCGGAAAAGTTACGCTGAGCTCATTGTAATTTATTTCTTCATGGGCCAACCCAATTCTGAACCCGTTTGATTCAGCAATCTCCGGAAAAACGGCCCATTCGGCCTGACATTCTCGGCTTTTCAGAACTGAACCGTCTATCATTGCGTAAATACCCGGCTCCCGCTGTCTTCCGATACGATCAGGAAATGCGAGGGCGAGCATGATACCCATGGAGTTACTGGTGATGCCGCTTTTTTCAGGGATTGTTCCCGCCGACTGCAGAATGTCGCTTGCGAGCTTTTTTATTCGACCGTACTCCGGGGTTTTTCCGATGCCTGTTAAAATGGCTGAAAAGGAGCTATTTCCGGTCTGATGAAGAAGCCCTTCCGACAGGATTGCTGCAGCTTCAGCAGCGGTCCTTTTATCAGATACGGCGGCAACCATATGCGACAGGCGCGGCGGAAGCGGCATTCGGTTCAGCAGCTTCCCCTGTTCTGTGGTCCTGCCTGCGGCATCTACAGCATCAAGCTGACGAAGCAGTTCCTCGGCCTGTGCCCACGCTCCGGCAGGGGGCGGGGTGAGCCACGGCAGCTGTTTCTTCCCCCAGACTGCAGCCTGCAGGCAAAGCCCTGACAGGTCGCCGGTAAGTATTTCAGGCTCCCAACGGTCGATTAGTTCCATATCTTCCGCCGGTGTCCATAACCTGAAGCATTTTCCGGGACCGAGTCTGCCGGCCCTTCCTGACCTCTGCTCGGCAACGGCCCTGCTGAGTCTTCTTGTGACCAGGCTTGTAAGTGCGGAAGACGGGCTGAACAACGGCATGCGTTCAAGCCCGGAATCAACAACTGCAGTTACCCCTTCGATGGTGAGACTGGTTTCTGCAATCGATGTCGAAAGGATAATCTGGCGTGAGCGGCCGCTGAAGTTCAGGATACTGCTCTGCTCGTCAAGCTGTAGTCCGCCGTGAAGAACCGAGATTTCGGTTTCTTCAAATCTTCCTTTCAGCAAGTTTCTGCAGTCCTGAATCTCTTTTCGTCCGGGAAGAAAGGCCAGGACCTTGCCTTCAGTTTCTTCGGCTGCTTTTGTTATTCCCCAGAGCAGCCTTTTTTCGAGGCTGTCGCTGCTTTTACCGGGGTAATGTACATTCTCAACGGGGTAGAGTCTTCCTTCGATGCTGTGAAAAACAAATTCATTCAGTTTTTCACGGGGCTGTCCCTGCCATGTAGCGGTCATAAGGATAATACCCGGAGCTTCACCGGGAAAAGTCTCCGTTCGCAGGTCCCGCAACATGGCAAAGAGCAGATCTCCGTCCAGATGGCGTTCGTGAAATTCATCGAGAATAATCCAGCCGTACTCCGACAGAAACGGATCCTTCTGCATAAGCGCAACGGCGTAACCTTCCGTTACAACCTCAATCCGTGTAGAGTCAGAAACACATGACTCGCCCCTGACGCGGTAGCCCACCGTAGTTCCCGGCTTTGTTCCCAGCAGTCTGCTCATTCTGACAGCGACGGATTTTGCTGCAATTCTGCGCGGCTGTGTAAGGATGATTTTTTTGTCGGAAAGATCAGAACTCATCAGAAGCAGGGGAAGCAGGGTTGTTTTGCCTGAACCTGTGGGGGCTTCGAGCGCAAGTGAGCTACAGTCGCGCAGCTTTTTTTCGATATCGGTAAAACCCTCTTTAACGGGATAATCGGGCAATCCGTCTTTCACTTGCAGGGGGATGATTTTATCCATGTGTGATTATCCGAAAAAACCTGCTGTTGAGCAATGCTGAATATCAGACTA